>NZ_JBNNHG010000156.1:0-8520 GCF_050268705.1 Stenotrophomonas sp. NPDC077659
GCACTGGCTCGACCAGCCGCTGACCTGGCTGTACTGGACCGGTCTGCATGTGACCTGCCGACAAACAGGTCGCGCTCGCGGGTCGACTTGCTGGTATCCAGATGCTTGAGCAGCTGCGCGTGTGCGGCCAGGGCCGGCTTGCCGGCAGCGCCCTGCTTCTTCAGCCACGCCAGCACGGCGGCTTCCTCGGCCTGCTTCTGGCCGGCCGCGTCGATGCGCTTGAAGCCTTCCAGCTGGCCCAGGTAGTTCTTGGCCACGTTGTTCATGCTGGCGGCGGTGGCAGCGTACTTCACCTTCACGTCCGGGTCGGCCTTGCCGGCTTCGTCGATCATCTTCAGCACCGCGTTGTAGTGGCGGGCGATGGTCGGGTAGGTGAAGCTGGCAGTCTCGTTGAATTCACCGGCCAGGGCGTAGCGGTTGGTGCGGCCCGGGTAGCCGGCCACCATCACGAAGTCGTCGGCACCCAGCGGCTGGTCGGCGAACTTCAGGAAGTGCCTGGGCTGGTACGGCACGTTGTCGGCCGAGAACGCCGCCGGCTTGCCGTCCTTGCCGACGTAGGCGCGGTAGAACGAGAAATCGCCGGTGTGGCGCGGCCACATCCAGTTGTCGACGTCGCCGCCGAACTTGCCGACGCTGCCCGGGGGCGCGTAGACCAGGCGCACGTCCTTGATTTCCATGTTGCGGAACAGGCGATAGGTGTTGCCGCCGGAGAAACTGTACAGGCGGCAGCGGAAGCCGGCATCGGCTTCACAGGCGGCCACCTGGGCCTTGTCGAAGGCGTCCAGCGCGCGGCTGCGGGCCAGCGGGTCGTTGCCGGCCGCCGCGATGGCTGCTTTGGCCTGGGCGGTGACGTCGGTGATCTGGTCGAGCACGAACACGCGCGCGTTCGGGCCGGCGCTCAGTTCGTCCTTCAGGGCCGGTGCGTTGAAGCCGTCCTTGATCAGGTTCTTCTGCGCGGTCGAATTGAGCTGGATGGCGCCGTAGGCACAGTGGTGGTTGGTGACCACCAGGCCCTGCGGGGAGACGAAGCTGGCGGTGCAGCCGCCCAGCGCCACGACCGCGCCCATCGGGTCGCCGGTCAGGTCGGCCAGCTGCTGCGGGGACAGCTTCAGCCCGGCCTTCTGCAGCGGGCCGGCAATTTCCGGCAACTGCTGCGGCACCCACATGCCTTCAGCGGCATGGGCGACCTGGACCAGCCCGAGGCTGGCGACGACGGAGAATGCAAGCAGGTTCGAGCGCATCGAGCGGCCCCTGGTAGTGGAACCCTCGATTGTAGCCCGCCGCCCTGCCCCGCCCCGAACCCCGTAAGTCATGGGCCCCGGCTCGCCGGGCATGGCCCGGCGCTACCCGTACGATTTCCCGCTCCGGCAGCGCCGGGCCATGCCCGGCGAGCGCGGCGGCGCCGTTCGAAACGCCCGCCGGCGCACGCCTTTCGTTCCGCCAATGCACCCGCAGCGCAACATGGGAAATCCGCGCAGCCCTCTATAATCCGCGTTTTCCCCCTGACGAGTTCCACCCGATGGCGCAGCAAACGATGAAGGCCCTGGTCAAGCGCGAAGCAGCCAAGGGCATCTGGCTCGAAGAGGTTCCGGTGCCCACGCCCGGCCCGAACGAGGTCCTGATCAAGCTGGAAAAGACCGCCATCTGCGGTACCGACCTGCACATCTACCTGTGGGACGAGTGGAGCCAGCGCACCATCAAGCCGGGCCTGACCATCGGCCATGAGTTCGTCGGCCGCGTGGCTGCCCTCGGCTCGGCCGTCACCGGCTACGAGGTCGGCCAGCGCGTGTCTGCTGAAGGCCATATCGTCTGCGGCCATTGCCGCAACTGCCGCGGCGGCCGCCCGCACCTGTGCCCGAACACGGTCGGCATCGGCGTCAACGTCAACGGTGCCTTCGCCGAATACATGGTGATGCCGGCCAGCAACCTGTGGCCGATCCCCGACCAGATCCCGTCCGAGCTGGCCGCATTCTTCGACCCGTACGGCAATGCCGCACACTGCGCACTGGAATTCGACGTCATCGGCGAGGACGTGCTGATCACCGGTGCCGGCCCGATCGGCATCATCGCCGCCGGCATCTGCAAGCACATCGGTGCGCGCAACGTGGTGGTCACCGACGTCAACGACTTCCGCCTGAAGCTGGCGGCCGACATGGGCGCCACCCGCGTGGTGAACGTGGCCAACCAGTCGCTGAAGGACGTGATGAAGGAACTGCACATGGAAGGCTTCGACGTCGGCCTGGAAATGAGCGGCAACCCGCGCGCCTTCAACGACATGCTCGACTGCATGTACCACGGCGGCAAGATCGCCATGCTCGGCATCATGCCCAAGGGCGCCGGCTGCGACTGGGACAAGATCATCTTCAAGGGCCTGACCGTGCAGGGCATCTACGGCCGCAAGATGTACGAGACCTGGTACAAGATGACCCAGCTGGTGCTGTCCGGCTTCCCGCTGGGCAAGGTGATGACCCACCAGCTGCCGATCGACGATTTCCAGAAGGGCTTCGACCTGATGGAAGAAGGCAAGGCAGGCAAGGTCGTGCTGAGCTGGAACTGATTCATCGCGGCTTCGCCACGTTGAATCCGCGACGGTTCCCTTTTCCCCGCGCCTCTTGAACAACAAGGGGGCTCTGCCCCAGCCGGGGTCAGGAATGCTGCAGGAATGAACAAGGCGCCCATCGGGCGCCTTGTTCGTTCACGGCAGGCCGTTCGGGAACCAACTGCACTGCCGGCGGGTCCATCGTGCACGACCCGACCGCGAGGCAAATGGATGTACCTGCCGGCTCTGATGTCTGTACTGCTGTCCGCACCCTCAGCAACACTTGACTGCCCTGCCCCACCCGGGACTGTGCCGCTGGCCTGCGTGGCCACTTCCGACGGCTGGTTCTACGCTGCGGATGAGGCCAGCGCACAACAGGCCGCCCGCGATACCGCGGCAGCGGTATCCGCCTTCCAGCGCCATTTCAGCCCTGACGTTCCCTTCGGCGCAGTAATCCTGTCCGCGGCGATGCCGCGACAGGCGCGCGATGCGTTCCAGACCGAGCGCGGGCTGCCCTGGGTGCGCGTCTGGGCCTCGCCGGCGGAAAAGAGCACCCTGCTACGGGAAAACCTGCGCCGCACCCAGCCCAAGCTGTCCGCGGCGGCAGTCGAACAACTGGTAGCGCGGGTCTCCCGCAGCACGGGGGACGTGCTGCCGCACGAAATCGGTCATTCGCTGTACCAAGCACGGTTCTGGCCGGGGCCGACGGACGATGGCAGCCTCCACTACGCCACGCCTGCGCCGGACTGGCTGGACGAAGCCGCCGCCATCCTGATGGAACCGCCCCCGATGCTGGCCGAACGCCGCCAGCAGTACCACGCCCTGCTCAGCGTTCCTTCGCCTCACGTGCAGGACCTGCCCCGCTTCCTGCAAGCCCCACATCCAGTGGACGCCGCACGCCGCGCGGCACTGACCGGTGGCGGCAGCAGCAGTGCATCGGGGTTGACAGTCATGACGGCCAGCGGCGATACGGGGGCGGCATTGGCGGCGTTCTACCAGCAGAGCCTGGCGCTGGCCGACTTCCTCATCGAGCGCAGTGGCTGCCCTGACGTGCTGGGCCAGATCAGCCTGGCCCTGGCCGACGGCCAGTCGTTCGACGACTGGCTGGCAAAATCAGGCCCCGCGCTGCAGTTGGGCAACGATGTCGCCACGCTCACGCAGCACTGGCAGGCCTGGCTGAACGCACTTGCCGTACCCACCAAGTAAGGGCAGGCTCAATGAAAAAGGCGCCCATCGGGCGCCTTTCCCGTGGGCGTCAGCAGCGCCGCATCACTTGCCGACCGAAACGGTCAGCACCACGCGGTTGTCGGCCAGCTTGCCCGAATTGTCGCGGCCGTTACCGTCGGTGCCGTAGAAGCCCAGGCCAACGTTGACCATGCCGATGGGACGACTGACGCCGACATTGAAATCGGTGTAGTCCTTGGCCAGGCCGTGTTCGAAGGTGCTGCGGCCGACATTGGCGGTGATCGCGAAGTCGTTCGGCAGCGGCCACTCGCCGCCCACCGCGTAGTACCAGCCATCAGTACCGCTGTTCCACACATCATTGGTGTAGGCCACGGTGAGGTTGTAGTTCTTTGCGAAGCTGGTCTTGGTGATCAGCTCGTTGTAGGCCAGCTCGCTGGCACCCGGGTAGGTGTAGCGGTTGAGCATCACGTCGAAGTTCACGTTTTCGCTGAAGTCGATGTTGTAGCCGACGAAGTAGTCGACCTCGAAATCCGGGCTGCCCTCACCGAAATCCACGCCCGAGCCCCAGACGCCCGCGTATAGGCCAACGGGCGAGGTGTAGGTGAAGCCAGCCTGGCCGGTGGGGTTTTCATCGGTCTGCGACACGCCGCGGAACAGGTAGTCGGAGACGCCGGTGATGTTCCAGCTGAACGGTGATGCGGCCTCGTCCTGGGCACTGGCGGCAAACGGGGCAAGCAGGGCGGCGCAGAGCACAGCGGCGGCGGTACGGCGCGTGGCGTGGTTCATGCGGGGTCTCTCCGGACGTGGGGGTGGGCGGTGCGGCGGGTGTTTACGGTTTTTTAACCGTATTGATATTGCGATGCAACAATGACGGACGAAACCATTGCCCGGGGCAGGCCCGGCCAGGCCCCCGGGTCGCCGGATCACCTGCCCCCGGGAGGGTGCGCCGGCGGGTAAAATCACCGGTTTCCCGTGCCGAAGACCGCCTGACATGAGCGACGCCACCTCTGCCCCGCTGACCCGCCACTATGCCGAGGAACTGGATGCCATCCGCGCCCAGGGCCTGTTCAAGTCCGAGCGCATCATCACCAGCCCGCAGTCGGCCGAGATCACCCTCGACGATGGCCGCACCGTGCTCAACTTCTGCGCCAACAACTACCTGGGACTGGCTGACCACCCGGACCTGATCCAGGCAGCCAAGGACGCACTGGATACCCACGGCTTCGGCATGGCCTCGGTGCGCTTCATCTGCGGCACCCAGGACCTGCACAAGCAGTTGGAAAAGCAGATCGCCGACTTCTTCGGCAAGCAGGACACCATCCTGTACGCGGCCTGCTTCGATGCCAACGGTGGCCTGTTCGAGCCCCTGCTCGGTGAAAACGACGCCATCATTTCCGATGCCCTGAACCACGCCTCGATCATCGATGGCGTGCGCCTGTGCAAGGCCAAGCGCTTCCGCTACGCCAACTGCGACATGGCCGACCTGGAAGCGCAACTGCAGGCCGCCGATGCGGCCGGCTGCAGGACCAAGCTGATCACCACCGACGGCGTGTTCTCGATGGATGGCTTCATCGCGCCGCTGGACGAGATCACCGCACTGGCAAAGAAGTACAACGCCCTGGTCCACATCGACGAATGCCATGCCACCGGCTTCCTCGGTGCCAGCGGCCGCGGCTCGGCCGAAGTGAAGGGCGTGCTGGAGAAGATCGACATCATCACCGGCACCCTGGGCAAGGCCATGGGCGGTGCGCTGGGCGGCTTCACCTGCGCCAGCGCCGAGGTGATCGAACTGCTGCGCCAGCGCTCGCGTCCGTACCTGTTCTCCAACTCGCTGCCGCCGCACGTGGTCGCCGCCGGCATCAAGGCCTTCCAGATGCTGGCCGCCGCTGACGACCTGCGCAGCACGCTGGTGGAAAACACCCGCTACTTCCGCGAAAAGATGGTTGCCGCTGGCTTCGACGTGAAGCCGGGCGTGCATCCGATCAGCCCGGTGATGCTGTACGACGCGCCGCTGGCGCAGAAGTTTGCCGAGCGTCTGCTGGAAGAAGGCATCTACGCGATCGGATTCTTCTTCCCGGTGGTGCCCAAGGGCCAGGCGCGCATCCGCACCCAGATCAGCGCCGCGCACACGCGCCAACACCTGGACCGCGCCATCGATGCGTTCACCCGCATCGGCCTGGAGCTGGGCGTGATCAAGGGCTGACAAGACAAAAAGGGGACGGAGGGGATTAAGACGTTTGTGCCACAAACGTCTTAATCCCCTCCGTCCCCTTTTTGCCAAAGCGTGCCGACCAAGGTCGGCACCTACCAGGGGCGCAGCGCGCGACGCGCGTTACTTCTTCTTTTTCTTCTTGTCCTTGGGCTCGTCCTTGCTGGCAACCACCACCGGCTTGGCGGCTGCGTCCTGTGCATTGCCCTTGGCCACGCGGATGCCGTTGGCCTTCATCCAGGCATCGAACTCGTCGGCGGTCATCTTGTGGTCGCCGTTGCTCATCATGAAGCGGTAACTGCCGCGGCCATCCAGTTCCGGGGTTTTCACTTCCACCACCGGGGTTTCCGGCGGGGTTTCGGCCTTGGTCACTTTCTTGTGCCCACCGCAGGCGGTCAGCACCGCAAGCGGCAACAACAGGCCAGCGCAGCGCAGGGTTCGGTCGAGGGTCGGGTACATGGGCAACGCTCCGTTCAAATGAATCGAAAGCCAGGCGCCCCCTGCACCTGGAACGGTGGCCGGCAGCCGCCGGCCGTGGGCCACAGCTTCAGCCCGGTGCAGCGGCCCCCAGCCGCTGCTGGTCGCTGACCTCCAGCACCCGCCACTGGCCCTTGCCGAGATCGCCGAGCAGCAGCCCACCGATCGCAACCCGGACCAGGCGCAGCACCTGCAGGTCGAAGGCCGCCAGCAGGCGGCGGATATGGCGGTTGCGTCCCTCTTCGAGGACCACTTCCAGCCATGCAGTCTTGTCGCCGCTGCGCAGCACGCGCGCGGCCCGGGCGACCAGGAACTCGCCCTCGTCCTCGATGCCGGCCTGCAGCGCGGCCAGCGTGGCCTCGTCCGGCAGGCGGTCGATCTGCACGTGGTAGGTCTTGTCCGGCCCGGTCTGTGGATCGGTCAGGCGCGCGGCCCACTGTGGGTCATTGCTGAACAGCAGCAGACCTTCGCTGGCCTTGTCCAGCCGCCCCACAGGTGCGATCCAGGGCAGCCCGGCGCCATCGAAGCAGCGGTAGACGGTGTCGCGGCCACGCTCGTCCTGCACGGTGGTCACCACCCCGCGCGGCTTGTTGAGCATCAGGTACAGACGCCGTGGCGCACCCAGCGGCTGGCCGTCCACCTCGATGGGCGGCGCGGGCTGCGCAATCGGGAATTCGGGATCGAGAACGATGCGCCCGGACACCCGCACGCGACCGTCGGCGATCCAGCGCGCGGCTTCAGTACGCGAACACACGCCCGCCTTGGACAGCACACGCGCCAGGCCATGGCGGATGCCGTTGGGTGCGGCAGCAGGCTTCGCACGCCCACGCGGGGCGTGGGAGCGGGCGGCGGGGGCGGCAGGAGGGCGGCGCGTGCGCAAGCCTCTGCTCCCCGCGCGACTTACTTCTTCTCGCCCGGCTTGGTCTCAGCCGGTGCTTCGGTGGCGGCGGGGGCGGCGGCAGCGGCCGGCGCCGGGCGCGCCTTGACCACGCGCACGCCACGCGCCTTCATCCAGGCGTCGAACTCCTCGGCGGTCATGCGCTTGCCGTTCTGGCTCATGTCAAAGCGCCACGGCGTGTTGTCGAACTCGGTCTGCGGCTTGTAGGCCGCCGGATCGTTCGGCTTCACCGCCGGTGCGCTGGGGATGGCCTTGGCGATGTTCTGGCAGCCATCGATGCGCAGTCGCTGCAGCACCTGGTCCAGCGACTGCGAGGGATCGTAGCTGCTGCCCAGCACGCCGCTGGACATGCCCAGCTGGGTGCCGCGGATGTACAGCTCATCGGCCACAGGCGCGATGGCCGTGGCCGGCAGGGGCAGCGGCGATGCGCTGGTGTTGACCGAGCAATCGACCGCTGCGTGAGCGACGGGAACCAGGGCCAGCGCCAGGACGGCGGCCGATGCAGAGCGCAGCATGAAGGGCATCCACGAAAGGAAAGTGACGCGGCGAGTGTAGCAATGCAGCGACAGCTTTCAAGCGCCACTTTCAATGAATACGCCAACGTGTTGGTTTAATGGGAAAAATGCCGACGAACGGTCGCTTCTCCAAGGTACCCAATGCGTTATCGGGTTGCACAAACAACAAGACCCGGCCGAAGCCGGGTCCTGCTGTGTCTTACTGGCGGAGCGTCAGAACTCAGTTCTGGACGTTCAGCTCGGTACGACGGTTCTTGGCGCGACCTTCCGGGTTGTCCGAACCATCCGGGTTGGTGTTCGGGGCAATCGGACGGCTCTCGCCGTAGCCGATCGGGCCCTGCAGACGGCTGGCGTCCACACCGTTCTGGGTCAGGTAGTTGTACACGGCGGTGGCGCGACGCTCGGACAGCTTCTGGTTGTAAGCGTCGGTACCCTTCGAGTCGGTGTGACCGGCCACTTCAACGCGCAGATCCGGGTAGCGCTTCAGGATTTCCGAAGCTTCCGACAGGATGGCCACAGCGTCCGGACGCAGGTTCGACTTGTCGAAGTCGAAGTTCACGCCCTTCAGGTCGATCGAGACCGGCACCGGGCAACCGTCCGGACCGATGGTCTGACCCGGCTGCGAGTTCGGGCACTTGTCGTCGCCGACCCGCGAACTGGCCATCCAGGTCGCAGAGGCGTTCCAGTCCTATTCGTC
>NZ_JBNNHG010000157.1:0-8500 GCF_050268705.1 Stenotrophomonas sp. NPDC077659
CGTGACCGATGGTGCCGACGTTGACGTGCGGCTTGGTGCGCTCGAACTTACCCTTGGCCATGGCTGCTTATCTCGAATTCGTCTGGTGTGGTGCTTGAGATGGTGCTCACAAAAGGAATCGAACCTTCGACCTCTTCCTTACCAAGGAAGTGCTCTACCGACTGAGCTATGTGAGCGAGTTGTGCATTATGGCATGAACTCGATAATATTCAAAGTTCATTCAATGGAGCGGGAGACGGGAATCGAACCCGCACCATCAGCTTGGAAGGCTGAGGTTCTACCATTGAACTACTCCCGCACCGGGAATGTGCCACAACGTGAAACTGGTGGAGGGAGGTGGATTCGAACCACCGAAGGCGTAAGCCAGCAGATTTACAGTCTGCCCCCGTTGGCCGCTTGGGTATCCCTCCTTACCACCCCATCCCGTTGCCGCCGAAGCGTTGCGGTGTGTGGTGGTGAGCCGCTTATTCTGCTGATGGGACGGGGGGCTGTCAACGCTTTTTTCGGTTTTTTTCACACGTTGTCGCAAACCCATTGATAGGCAAGGTTATTGCCCCGGGAGAGCCAGAGTCTCACTGGCGAAAATTGCGACATGAGGTACGCCGTCGGCGCCGATCCAGCCCCGATACATGCCCTGCGTGTTGAACGGCGTGGCTGCCTTGCCGTCGGCGGACAGCACGATGGCACCGCCGTCGCCCCCCATCTGCGGGATGGTCTCGTTGATGACGCCCTTGCCAGCCTGCTCCGGCGTCTGCCCCAGGTAGCGCATGCGCGCGCAGATCTCGTGTGCGGCCGCCGTGCGGATGTAGTACTCGCCCCAACCGGTGCCCGACACTGCGCAGCGCGCATCGGCCCAGGTGCCGGCGCCGATGATCGGCGAATCACCCACGCGGCCGTAGCGCTTGTTGGTCATGCCGCCGGTGGACGTGCCCGCCGCGAGATGGCCCTGCGCATCCAGCGCGACCGCGCCGACCGTACCGAAATGCCTGGCCGTTTCCAGATCGGCATGCGCCTGGCCGCTGGCCTCTTCCTTCAGTGCACGCTGCAGCTGCTGCCAGCGCTTGTCGGTGCGGAAATAGGACGGGTCGACCAGAGTGATGCCCTGCTCCACGGCGAAGGCCTCGGCGCCCTGCCCGACCATCATCACGTGCGGCGATTTCTGCATGACCCGTTGCGCCAGCTGGATCGGGTTGCGCACGCGCTGCACGCCGGCCACTGCACCGGCCGCCTGGGTGGCGCCATCCATCAGCGAAGCGTCGAGTTCGTTGTGGCCGTCATGGGTGAACACTGCGCCCTTGCCCGCATTGAAGGTGGGATCGTCCTCGAGCACGGTGATCGCTGCAGTGACCGCCGCCAGCGCAGGACGGCCGGCGGCCAGCTCGGCATGGCCCTTCAAGAGCGCCGCCTGCAGCGCCGCGCGCGCAGCCTGCTCTTCAGCCGGCGACAGATCCTTGCGCTCGACCCCTGCCCCACCGTGGATGACCAGCAGCGGTGAAGTGGACGGCGCTGCCTGCGCGAGCATGGGCAAGGACAGCAGGGCGGACAGCGCCAGGCGCAGTTTCATCGTGTACGTCTCCAGGGAAATGAGGGGCGGGGTAGCGCCGGCCGCTGGCCGGCAGCACTGTGCCAATGATGCATCCGGGGGGGTTGCCGGCCAGCGGCCGGCGCTACCGGCGCGTGATCTCGATCTCGCCGTCGGTGATGTCAGCCACCGCGTGATAGTCGACGTCAGCCTGGAAATCGTCCAGGCGCAGGCGGCCGCCACTGGCGACCACGGTCACCGGCACAGCGTGGAACTGCAGCGGCTCGCCTTCCACCAGCCGATCGGCGTCGCGGCCGGGGCTGACCACCCAGACCCTGCCCTGGCCATCGGCGCTGTAGACCTGTGCCTGGCCATCAGGCTCCACGCACAGGGCGGTGTCCTCGTCCACCCCGATCCCGACCATGTCCGGGTCACCGCTTTCCTGCGCGGCACGGGCAACGAAGACGATCAGGCGACCGAGGCGATCGCGCTTGTCGAAGTGGGTATCGGTGACCACGCGCTGCAGGTAGGGCATCTGCAGGAAGCCACTGTCCAGGGTCACTGCACTGCCCATCGGGTCAGCCAGCGCGCCGGCGGAGCTGATGCTGCCGCCGTCGAGCGCGCCATAGGCATAGCCGCCAAGGATCGCCAGGCCGGCACTGGTGCCGGCGATCGGCTTGCCGGCCCGCACATGTGCATTGAGCGCACGGTTGAGCGCAGTGCCTTTCCAGAAGCGGATGTAGCGGGCCTGGTCGCCACCGGCGATGAAGATGGCATCGGCCGCGGCCACCACGCGCATGACCGCCGGGTCATCCGCACCGCGGCGGTTGTCGAATACCAGCGTCTGCACCGCCGTGGTGCCGCCGATGTCGCGGTACAGGCGCTCCTGCAGTTCGTCGCCGCCTGAGGCGCGCAGGATCAGCACGCGGCCGTTGCCGGCCTGCCGCAGCCACCACTGGAAGGCCTCGGGCACCCATTCGCCGCCGCCCATCAGCATCATCGCCGGGGCACGCGGCCCGGGCCGGGGTGCATCCAGGTCGCCAATCTCGTAATAATCGAAGCCAGGGGAATGCAGGTCGCGGGGATCCTGCGCTGATGCCAGCGGGGCCATCAAGGCCAGCATTGCCCCCAGCACCAGGCGTGGGCAGACGCAGCGAACAAGGACGTTCATTGTTGATCTCCCTGAACAGAATGGGCTTGCAATCGTTTTCACTCTTTGCCAGATGCAACACCGGTAGTCAAGAGCGTGAAAAAGGCGTTAAATGCGCGCGCCCATTCCGGATTGTGAATGGGGGACAGGGCCCCTCCTTTGCGGGCCGGCTTCATTCCCGAGATAGTTCTCATGCGTAGACAGGCGATGGCGTGGTCGATCCAGCTGGCGTTGATGGGTGTTGCTGCCTCGGCAGCGGCCCAGAGCCCCGGCTCCCCTTCGGTGCAGCAACTTGATGCGGTCCAGGTGACCGGTTCGCGCATCCCGCGTGCGCAGGTGGAAGGCCCTGCGCCGATCACGGTGATCAACGCCGAGGAGATCCGCTCGGCCGGCTTCACCACGGTGCCGGACGTGCTGCGTGCGATGACCCAGAACGGCGGCGAGACACAGAGCCAGCAGTCGGCCAGCGGCGCCGACTTCTCGCCAGGTGCACAGCAGGTCGACCTGCGCGGGCTGGGCCCGAACCACACCCTGGTGCTGGTCAATGGCCGCCGCATCGCCGATTTCCCGATGCCCTTCCAGGGCCGCAGCAACTTCACCGACGTGTCCAACATCCCGCTGGGCATGATCGAGCGCATCGAAGTGCTGACCGGCAGCGCATCGGCGATCTACGGTTCGGATGCGATCGCCGGCGTGGTCAACTTCATCCTGAAGAAGAAAGCCGACGGCACCACCGTCGACATGCGCATGGGCACCACCAGCGAGGGCGGTGGCGAATCCTTCGACATGAGCCTGGCCAGCGGCTTCAGCAAGGGCAGCTTCAATGCGGTGTACAGCGTGGAACTGCAATCGCAGACGCCACTGTGGGCCTACGAGCGCGACATCCAGGATTCGACCCAGGACGGGCCGACCGAGGGCTCGCGCATCGCCCGCCGCGCCTACCTGCGTACCAACTACGATGATGACTATCTGGACCCGGGTGCCGCCACCTGCCAAGCGCTGGCGGGGCAGAACCAGGGCAGCACCTACTATGCCTTCCGGCCGCGCTATGGCTACTACTGCGGCAGCGACGCGTCCATCGGCTATGGCACCATTCTCAGCAAGCGCCGCGGCGCCAATGGCTATGCCTCGCTGAGCTACGACTTCGACAATGGCCAGCAGTGGTTCGCCGACGTGCAGGTGGGCTACCACACGCTGGCGCTGATGCGCGATGTCACCTCGTGGGGCCGCATGGCCGCCGACGGCGACGAGTCGGGCTATTTCAACAACGCAGCCACCGGCGAGATCGAGTTCTGGCAGCGCCAGTTCTCGCCGGAGGAAATGGGCGGCCTGCGCAATGCCATGGTGCGCAGCACGCAGAAAACCTTCAGCGTGACCACCGGCTTCAAGGGCAACCTGGCCGGCACCTGGGACTACGAGGCGGCACTGAGCCATTCGCAGTACCAGTCACACATCAGCTGGCCGCAGATCATCGCCGCCAAGGCGAATGATCTGTTTCTGGGCCCGCAGCTGGGCGAGGACGATGACGGCTTCCCGATCTACAACGCCGATCCGTCCCGCCTGTACCGCCCGCTGACGCGCGCGGAGTACGATTCGATTGCCGCGCGTACCACCTACACGCCGAAGTCGCGCACCGAGACGGCTGCCCTCACCCTGACCAATGGCTCGCTGTTCGGCCTGCCCGGTGGCGACGCCGGGTTTGCCGCGACGCTGGAAGTGGGCCAGCAGGCCTATGCGCTGAACCCCGATCCGCTGGCGACCGAGTACTACTACTACAGCTGGAAGGATTCGGACGGCCGGGGCTCGCGCAACCGCTGGGCCACCGCCGCCGAGCTGCGCCTGCCCCTGCACGAGACGCTGAACCTGAGCGTGGCCGGCCGCTACGACCAGTACCGCTACTCGGGCCACACCATCGGCAAGGCGACCTGGAGCGGCGGCCTGGAGTGGCGTCCGATCGATACCCTGCTGGTGCGGGGCTCCTACGGCACCGCCTTCCGCGCACCGGACCTGCATTACGTGTACGCCGGCCCCGGCAACGACGAGACCGCCGGCAACGACTACTACAACTGCCTGTCCGACGGTGCCGATGACTGCAGTGACTACGAAGAGAACCTGATCCGCAGCCGCGAGGGCAATCGCACCCTCGACCCGGAAACCAGCACGTCGTGGAGCGCCGGTTTCGTCTGGTCGCCCGGCGGCGGCTTCGATGTCAGTGCCGACTGGTTCGACATCGACATGCGCAACCAGGTACAGGACATGAACGTGGACACCATCCTGCGCGACGAGGCCGCCTGCCGACTGGGCCAGCTGGTGGCGACCTCGCCGACCTGCGTGGACGCCCTCGCACGGGTGACGCGCACGGACGATGGCCGCTTGTATGGCGTGCACGTGAACCCGGTGAACATCGCCCGCGAACGCACCCAGGGCGTGGACGCCGGCCTGCGCTGGCGCCTGCAGACGGGCATTGGCGAGTTCTCCTTCAGCGGCAACCACACATGGGTGAAGAAGCACGATTTCCAGCAGTTCCCGGGCGATCCGGTGGAAGACCAGTTCGCGGTGAACAGCGGCTTCGACATTCCGCGCACCAAGACCAGCGCCAGCGTGAGCTGGGAGAAGGACGCGTGGTCGGCGACTGTGTATGGCTCGCGCCTGGGCAAGCTTCCGACCTCGGACAGCTACGACCAGGTGTTCGACCCGGACAGCGGTGACAGCCCTTACATCAAGGCCACCTACCGCTACAACGTTTCGCTGCAGTACCGTTTCGACGACCACTCGCGGGTGTCGCTGTCAGTGGTCAACGCGTTCAACAAGATGCCGCCGAAGGATGCTTCTTATACGGCGTACCCGTACTACGACGTGTCCTGGTTCGACAGCGTCGGCCGCACGATCAACCTGCAGTACACCCACAAGTTCGGTGGCAGCGCGCTGTAGGCGCAGGCAGTATCGGTCGATGCAGAAGACAGGGCCCGCCATTGGCGGGCCTTGTTGTTCGGGAACCGGGCTTTGGTAGATGCCCACCTTGGGGGGCACTGCATTGCCGCACGCCCACCAAGGTGGGCGACTACCAGAGCGGGCCGCCATGGGTTTTCCACACCGCAGGTGGAAAGCGATGGGAACTTGATGTGGACAACCGGGTGCAAGCCTTGCAGCACAGGCGTTTCCGGGCGTGGTTGTTTTTTGTCCACGGCGTGCGGTTGTTTTCCACACGGGGCGTGGAGAGCGATGGGAACTTGATGTGGACAAGTGGGCGCGAGCGTTGCAGCGCAGGCGTTCTGAAGCGTGGTGAAAATTTGTCCACGCCGCGCGGGCACGCATCTGTAGGGCCGAGCCCATGCTCGGGTCCGCCCGGCATCAGCCGAGCATGGGCTCGGCTCTACAGGGCGTCGCATGGTTTTCCACACCATGCGTGGAAAGCGATGGGGGTTTGGTGTGGACAAGTGTGTGCGAACGTTGTGCCGCAGGCGTTTCAGGGCATGGTCAATTTTTGTCCACGCCCGGAAACGAGGCCGGAAACGCAGACGCCCCGCACAGGGCGGGGCGTCCGGGGTCGATCCGTTGCCGCTGGATCAGACGTTGAAGCGGAAGTGCAGCACGTCGCCTTCCTGCACGCGGTATTCCTTGCCCTCCAGACGCAGGCGGCCGGCTTCCTTGGCGCCAGCTTCGCCCTTGTACTTGATGAAGTCGTCGTACGCGATGGTTTCAGCGCGGATGAAGCCCTTCTCGAAGTCGGTGTGGATGACCGCGGCGGCCTGCGGGGCGGTGGCGCCCTTGCGCACGGTCCACGCACGGACTTCCTTGACGCCTGCGGTGAAGTAGGTCTGCAGGCCGAGCAGACTGTAGGCCGCGTTGATCACGCGGTTCAGGCCGGGCACGCTCAGGCCGAGGTCAGCCAGGAAGGTGTCGCGGTCTTCGTCGTCGAGCTGGGACAGCTCTTCTTCGATGGCGGCCGACACCGGCACCACCTGCGCGCCTTCGGCGGCGGCGTGGGCGCGCACGGCGTCCAGGTGCGGGTTGTTCTCGAAACCATCTTCCAGCACGTTGGCGATGTACATCACCGGCTTGAGGGTCAGCAGGAACAGGTCACGGACCAGGGCCTTCTCTTCCTCGTCCAGGCCGACCGAACGGCCGGACTTGCCGTCGGCCAGGGCGGCCTGCAGCCTGGCCAGCACCGGCTTGCGTGCGGCGGCGTCCTTGTCGCCGCCCTTGGCGGCGCGCTCGGCACGGTTCAGCGCCTTTTCAACGCTGTCCAGGTCGGCCAGGGCCAGTTCGGTATCGATGTTTTCGATGTCCGAGATCGGGTCGACCTTGTTGTTGACGTGGATGACGTCGGCATTCTCGAAGCAGCGCACGACGTGGGTGATCGCATCGACTTCGCGGATGTGCGCCAGGAACTTGTTGCCCAGGCCTTCGCCGCTGGCAGCACCGGCCACCAGGCCGGCGATGTCGACGAACTCGACTGCGGTCGGGAGGACCTTCTGCGGGTTGATGATCGCCGCCAGCTCACCCAGGCGGGGGTCGGGCACCGGCACGATGCCGACGTTGGGTTCGATGGTGCAGAACGGGAAGTTCGCTGCGGCGATACCCGCCTTGGTCAGCGCATTGAACAGGGTCGACTTGCCGACGTTGGGCAGGCCGACGATGCCGCATTTGATACCCATGGTGACAGCTCTCTGGGGTGAAAGTGATTGGTGAAACAGCGCGCGCGCTGCTTGGCCAATCCATCTCGGTGTGGAACATCCGCCAACCAAGGTTGGCGACTACCGGGGCCGGTTGGCGCCCGTTGCCGGCCAGCGGCCGGCACTACCGGTTATTTCGGGGTGTGCAGCCGCTTCATCGCTTCGTTGAAATCGCCCTGTACCGCCAGCGGCAGTACGTCGATGGCGTCGTCGATGGCGCGTGCGATCAGCACGTCGTCGTCCCTGGAGGGACGGCCGAGCACCCAGCCCACTACGCGGTCCTTGTGGCCGGGATGGCCGATGCCCACCCGCAGGCGATGGAACCTGCCGTGGCCGAGCAGGCGCATGGTGTCGCGCAGGCCATTCTGGCCGCCGTGGCCGCCGTCGAACTTCAGCCGTACCGCACCGGGCGGCAGGTCCAGTTCGTCGTGCGCCAGCAGGGTTTCCTCGGGCTCGATCTTCCAGAAGCGCTGTGCGGCGGTCACCGACTTGCCACTGAGGTTCATGAAGGTGGCCGGCTTGAGCAGCCACACCGTCTGCCCGGCGATCTCGACCTTGGCGGTCTCGCCGAACAGCTTGCTGTCCACATTCCAGCGGGCACCGGCTTTTTCAGCCAGGGCCTCAACGAAATGAAACCCGGCATTGTGCCGGGTCCGGGCGTGTTCCGATCCGGGGTTGCCCAGACCGACGATCAGTCGCAGTCCTGCCATGGTTCCTTCCAGAACGGTGCCTGCCCGCAGGCAGGCACCGCCACTGTATTACTCGGCAGCCGGAGCTTCAGCGTCGGCAGCGTCTTCCTTGCCGTGCTTGGCGGTGACGATGGCGTCGTCGTGGTCCTTGCCCAGCGCCAGGGCCGGGATTTCCACGCCCTTCGGCAGCTTGATGTTGGACAGGTACACCACGTCGCCAGCGTTCAGGCCGCCCAGGTCGACTTCGATCGACTCCGGCAGGTCGGTCGGCAGGCAGCTGATGGTCACTTCCTTCAGTTCGTGGGTGACCACGACGTCGGCAGCCTTGCCAGCCGGCGAGGTGTCTTCGTTGATGAAGTGCAGCGGAACCGAAGCGGTCAGGGCTTCGTTCTCGTTCACGCGCTGGAAGTCCAGGTGCATGATCAGCTGCTTGTACGGGTGGCGCTGCATGTCACGCAGCAGG
>NZ_JBNNHG010000158.1:0-8320 GCF_050268705.1 Stenotrophomonas sp. NPDC077659
CCAGCACGTCTACATCGAAGGGCTGCATTCGCCGTTCGGCATCCAGCTCATCGGTGACACGCTGTATGTGGCCAACACCGGCAACATCATGCAGTACCACTACGTGCCCGGCGAAACCCGCATGACCGACAAGGGCCGCGAGTTCACCGATCTGCCCAGCACCATCAACCACCACTGGACCAAGGAACTGCTGGCCAGCCGCGATGGCAGCAAGCTGTACGTGGGCGTGGGCTCCAACAGCAACATCACCGAGAACGGCCTGGCCATCGAGTACCGCCGCGCCGTGGTACTGGAAGTGGACGTGGCCACCCGTGGCAGCCGCATCTTTGCCTCGGGCATCCGCAACCCCACCGGCCTGGACTGGGAGCCGAGCACGGGCAAGCTGTGGGCGGTGGCCAACGAGCGCGATGAGATCGGTGCCGACCTGGTGCCCGACTACCTGACCTCGGTAAAGGAAGACGGATTCTACGGCTGGCCCTACAGCTACTACGGCCAGCACGTGGACGAACGCGTGCAGCCGCAGCGGCCGGACTTGGTGGCCAAGGCCATCGTGCCCGACTACGCCATCGGCTCGCATGTGGCGCCGCTGGGCCTGCTGTTCTACACCGGCCAATCGCTGCCGGCGAAGTACCACGGCGGCGCCTTCATCGGCGAACACGGCAGCTGGGACCGCTCACCACTGAGTGGCTACGAAGTGGTCTACGTGGCGTTCAAGGACGGCAAACCGACCGGCCGCCCGCAGACCGTGGTCAGCGGCTTCACCTCCAAGGATGAAAAGACCCTGATGGGCGCGCCGGTAGGCATGGCGATGGACGCCGAGGGCGCGCTGCTGGTGGCCGACGACGTGGGCGATGTCGTGTGGCGGGTCTCGGCGAAGTAACCTGACCCTGGTAGAGCCGAGCCCACGCTCGGCCGCCGTGGCCTGGGTAGAGTCGACTGGGTAGAGTCGACTCGGTAGAGTCGACTGTTAGTCGACTAACGCGCGCAGCGCGAGGTCTTTTCGCACATTCATGCGAAGAGCAGTCGACTGACAGTCGACTCTACCGCCATCCCGCCGTTCCATGATCTCAGCGCGTACGCAGCCCACTGAATACCGATTCGGCCGCCAACCCCACGCCACCCAGCAGCACGCCGAAATACACCACCGTGGCCACCACGAACGCATAGCCCGCTGCCACCGCCGCCCCATCGCGCTGGATGAAACCAATCGCGAATGACATCAACGCCAGCGCGGGCAGGGTATTGCTGAAAGGGATCGGCCCGGCCGGAGCCATCAGCAGCAGCGTGGCAAACACCAGCGCCAGGTTGTTCAGCCGCATCATCTTCTTCGACCGCACCATCACCGCCAACCGCATCGGTCGCGACAGCCGCTCCATGCGGTGCACCCACTTCAGGGCGCGTCCCAGATTGGCTTTCAGTTTTTCTGTAGCCACCTCGCGCTCGGCCAGGCGGCGCGGCACCCACAGCGGGCGGTCGCGCACCCGGCTCAGGCCGATCAGCAGGATGGACGCACCGAACACCGTGCTCAACCCGGGAATGGAAACGGGGATCAGGAAGATCGCCGACAGCAGGATCACGATCAGCATCAGCCCTTCATCGCCCAGCGCCTGCAGCAGGGTGCCCACGCGGATCTGCTCGCCGGGCAGGCCGTGGATCAGATCCTCGATCTGCGCGGCCAGCGGCGCGGTGTCGGTAGCCTCGGGGGCGCGGTAGGTCATGCGTCTGGTTCTCCAGGGTAGGGCGGTCATCGGGGCCGTCCTGCGGTGGGGCGCACCGGCTTTCCAGAGTATCCCTGCCACGGCGCCTGGCGATATGAACCGCGCATGAGGCGGACAGGGCAGCCACTGCCCTAGAATGAGGGGACCCACATGCAAGGCTGGACGTAGATGGACATGGGCCGCAGGCAATCGACCATCGCACTGGTCGCCATCGACATGGATGGCACCCTGCTGGACCCCGGCCACAAACTCACCGCGCGGGCCAAGGCGGCCATCGCCCAGGCCCGCGCGCTGGGCGTGCACATCGTACTGACCAGTGGCCGCCCGGTGTCCGGGCTGGCACCGTTCCTGGCCGAACTTGGCATCGACGGCGACGATGACTACTGCATCGCCTGCAACGGCGGCCTGGTGCAGCGGCTGGGCACCGGCGAAAACGTGGCCGAGTTCCCGCTCAGCTTCGAGGATTTCCGGTACTGCGAACAGGTCGCACGCGATATCGGCGTACACTTCCAGGCCCTCGATGGCCAGCGCCTGTACACTACCAACCAGGACATCAGCCGCTACACCGTCATCGACTCCCACCTCTCGCACGTGCCGCTGTCGTACCGCCGCGTGGAGGACATGGATCCCTCGATGTCCTTCATCAAGCTGATGATGATTGACGAACCCGAGGTGCTGGATGCAGCCATTGCGCACCTGCCGGCGGCACTGACCGAACGTTTCGCGGTGTTGAAAAGCGCGCCCTTCTTCCTGGAAGTATTCGACCGCCGCGCGGGAAAGGGGCCCAGCCTGCAGAAGCTGGCCGAGCATCTTGGCATCGACCGCGCCGATGTGATGGCCATCGGCGACCAGGAAAACGACCTGACCATGCTGCAGTTTGCAGGCACCAGCGTGGCGATGGGCAATGCCATCGATGCAGTGAAGGCCACGGCGCTTTTTGAAACCACGACCAATGCCGAGGATGGCGCGGCGCGGGCGATTGAACGGTTTGTGCTGCAGTAATTGAGCGTAACCGACGGCGGACTCTCTGCGTGCGTGACCGGTGGATCCACGCCATCGGTGGATGCATTCCGCGCCAGGGCTCAAACGCTGCACGCCCCGCAGTGATGTTCAGGCAGCTGCGCAAGGTTCCCACAATGTTGCCGGGGCATGCTGTCCACCATGGCCCAGCCCGACCCCATCTACCTGCCTACGCGCCCGCGTGCCCACGGACGCCCGCGTCCGGTGCCCTACGCCGCGCCCAGGGTCGATCTGCAGGCCGAATATCAGTTCTGGCAGGCCTACGAACGCCTCGTGCGCCCGCTGCCCGGCGGTGGCCTGCGCCTGGCCTGGCTGGTGTTCCAGAATGTCTACCGCGCCCGCGAACGCTTCCCCGATGACACCCACGCCGCTGCACTGGCACGGGTCCTGTTCGGCAGCAACATGACACCCGGACGGGCCACCGAACTGCAGGACCTCTACGGCCTCGTCAGCCGCCGCCTGGCGACCGTCGCCGCACGAGCACCCCGGCCGTAGCGTCGAGCCTGCTCGACTGCTCTCCATGCACCGGTCATCCGCACGGCAGACACCGTTGCTGACGCGGTACGCCCTCCGGAAATGCGGGTGCCCGCCATCGGACACCCACAATTCCCCGTTGTCGCTGAGACGGGTCCTGCAGGCGGACCTACTTGCCTTCAACCGCCGCATGTACGGTATTCAGCACTTGGCGCAGCTGACCCACGTCCACCTGGCCTGGCGCCGACGGCGTACCGATCATGCCAAACGTCAGATCACTGCCGAACACTTCGCCAGACAGGCGGGTGATGGCGCCCAGGCCACCCATCGACATCGTCAGCTGCGGCTTGCTTGAATAGGTCGCGCGCATCTGCGCGGTAGCGTCGAGCAGCGCCAGTACGTCGGCCGGACTCTGCGGCATCACCGCGATCTTCAGGATGTCCGCACCCAGCTGGTCCTGGCGGCGCAGCCGCGCGACGATCTCAGATGCCGGGGGCGTCTTGTGGAAGTCATGGCTGGACATGACCACCTTGATGTTCTTTGCGTGGGCCTGTCCAACCAGTGCTGTGACCACCTCCGGTGAACGGAACATCTCCACGTCGAGCAGGTCGATGAAACCGGCCTGGATCAACTTCGCATACAGGGCGCCGTAGGCGGCGTCGGTGATCGGCTTGCTGCCGCCCTCGGCCTGGGTGCGGAAGGTGACGATCATGGGCTTGTTACGTGCAGCAACGGCGACCTGCTTGCCCAGTGCAGCGATACGGGAAGCATCGGTGGCGAAGTCGAGGTAATCGATGCGGAACTCGATGAGATCGGCATCGGCATTCGCGCCGATGATCCGGGCCTGTTCCAGCACCTGCGCAGCAGTGGCTCCAGTGGTCGGTACGATCGTCTTCGGCGCGCCTTCGCCGATCACCGTGTTGCGGATGGAAAAGGGGGCGGCGTGGCGTAGAGCGACCGGCGCGGCAGCGGCACTGGTAGCGGCTGCGGCTGCGGCCATGGCGGTGGAAGAACCTGCGGCGAGCAGCGGCAGAGCGAGCAGGATGGAGGCGGCAGCGCGCCGCGTGATGGATTTCATGGAAGGGCTCCAGTGGTGGAAGGACGATGGATCAGAAGGTGACCTTGGCCTGCAGGCCAAGCGCGAGCACATTCCGGGTATTGGTGTAGCGGAAGGTGCCGGGGTTGGTGATGTACTGCGCGTCCGGGCGCAGCGACAGCCACGGCTTCACCTGGAAGGTGTACGCCAGCTCCCACAGCTCCTCGGCCTGGTTGAGTTCCCAGTCGGTGTCGGTGATCAGCCCCATGGCCTGCCGTTGCAGTTGCTGCTCCAGCAGGTGGTGGTTGATCGAGGCGCGCACGTAGCCCAGTGCCACGCGGTCCTGTGGGCGGCTTGCGAACAGACCCTGGTACACCATGCCCGCCGAGACCCAGCGGTGCATCACCGCGGTCTGCTGGGACTGCGCGGTGTATTGCGCAAACACGCTCAGGCCGCCATTGACCGCGTTGTTGGTCAGCTTCTGGTCGGTCATCACGTAGCCGCCTTCGCGGCGACGCGCGGTCTGGTCGCTGCGGCTTCCAACCATCGGCTTGTCGGAGGTGTCGTAGTAGTAGCCCACCTTATAGTGGCCCGGGTAGTGCCCGCGGTCGGCGGTGCCCGGTGCCCACTCCACTTCCACCGGATAGAGATGGCCGGTGGTGCCGTGCTCATGCAGGCTCCAGCGGTTTGCTTCCAGGTTGTAGTTGGTGTTGACCAGCACCATGCCGGCGCGCACCGTGACTTCCGGCGTGGGGTGCACGGTGACGTGTGTTGCCCAGCGTGGGCGGGGCCAGTTGGTCCAGCCGGCGCTGGTGGAGAGCGAGATGGGGTGCGCGCAGAGCGCGGCATTCACGAAGTTGGTCATGATCTGGTTGATGCCGAAATCATTGCCCATCACGTAGTAGCCGGCCTTCCAGTTCAGCGTCCGGTTGAAGAAGTTCTGGTCGTAGCTCAGTTCGGTCAGGCGGGTGAACTGATCGCTGTAGATCTCCTGGATAGGCATGTAGTCGTTGCCTGCCAGTTCGCCGGAGGTGCTTCGGCCGCGCCGGTCGTTCACGGTCAGGTGGAGTCGTGCATCGCCCCACACATCGGTGAGCTTGCCCAGGTCCAGGTCGACGCCGACCTGGGTCTGGAAAGCGTTGCGTGCACTATGGTCGATACCGCCCTCGACCACACCCATCGCTTCGGTGATGAAGCCGCCGCGGAGGGAAATGCCATTGGCGGCCCATTCGCTGCGCGTGCCACCCCAGTTGCCGGTCATGGTCTTGCCGGTATACAGGTCGTCAGCGGTCGGCGTCGATTGGGCGAAGGCGGAGGGAGCGACCAGTGCGGCCACCGTGCACAGCAGCGCGATAGCCAATGGGGATCGCCGGGGAAGGGGACGCTGGAGGGAACAGATGTTCATGTGCTTGCCTTGCAGGAAGGAGGAGGTTGGTAGAAGCAGAGAGGCGCCGACTCAGGGGCGGCGCAGGGGCGCGTTCAGGGCGAGCAGACTCCACACCGCCAGTGCCAGGAAGGTGATCAGGCTCCACGCCGGCATCGACAGTCCGAGGAAGGTCCAGTCCACCACCGCGCATTCGCCCGAGCCGGTGAGCACACGGCGCAGCACGTCAAACAGCGGCCAGGCCTCAAGCATGTGCGCCAGGTCGGGGCCGCACGCGGGCACCTGATCGGCCGGCAGCAGCTGCAGCCACACATGCCGCGTGGCAACGCCGGCGCCCAGCAGGGCGATCAGCACGCTCACAGCCACGTAGCTGCTTCGAACCACGAAGGAACGCGGGGCATGCAGGCTGCCCAGGAAGTACGTGGTGCCCAGCGCCATGAACGCACCGCGTTGCAGGGTGCACAGCGGGCAGGGTGCCAGCCCACCGAACATCTGCGTGTACAGCGCATACAGCAGAACACCGGCACAACCAAGCAAGCCGGCCAGAAACCGCTGCTGGAAGGTCCATGTCTTCGGATTCAGGTTGAAACGGGTCCACGGGCCGCGCATGACGGTCGCCTCGGGTAGGGAAGAAGCACCACGCCGGGGGGGCGTGGTGCGGGTGCTGCGATCAGTGGCCCAGCATCAGCGGTGCACTCAGGGGCGATGTGGCACCGTCGGTGGTGGTGACCGTCGCGGTGACATTGGCCGCCTTGGCCGCATCGGCCGACGCCAGCGGGAACACGAAGCTGGCGTTGCCCTTGGCGTCCACCGGTACCTGGATGAAACCGAGGTAGCGTTCGGCCTCGGTCATGCCGCGCTTGCTGTTGGCGAACATCTCTACGCGGTACAGGCTGTCGGGAATACCATTGAACTCACCGCGCACGCCGACACCTCCGTCACTGGCGCCCAGCGTGGCCAGCAGGGTCGGCGCGGCCTGGCCGTGGTTGGGCGAGGGCTCGCAGCCCTCCACCTGGCCATCCAGCGCGCAGATGGTTTCCAGCTTGGCCGGGTCACCTTCCACGCCGCCACCGCGGTTGCCGATGAACTTGCCGTGCTCCAGCCCGGGGACGTTGAACACGATGGCGCCTTTCAGCTCAGGCAGGCACGAGCCGCCCGCAAAGCAGCGGCGGATATCCTTGCCGTTGTCGATCATCACGTTGGCACTGATGGTGTTGACCGCCGGACCGGTCACCCGGTTGCGGCCTGGTGCGGCGTCCGCACCGGGTGCAGCCTGCGGCCGCACCGATACCGCCACACGGTTGCCGATCATCGTATTGCCGTCGACGATGTTGCCGGTTCCGCTCAGCGTCACCGCCGAGGAGATGCCGGTGAAGGTGTTGCCGGAAATGTAATTGCGGTTGCCCCAGTTGAGCTGCACGCCGTCGGACAGGTTTTCCCAGTGGTTGTGCACCACCACGTTGTCGTTGCCCCAGAGGATCTCCAGGCCCTGCGATGGCTCTTCGTTGTCCTTGTCATCGCTGGTGATGAAGTTGTCGGCCACCAGGTTGAATGCCGCGCCACGGGTCATCTCCATGGCATCGCCGTTGTTGATGAAGCGGTTGCGCAGGATGCGGTTGTGCAGCGTGGTGGTGGCGGTGGCATTACCCTTGCCATCGTCGGCGGTAACCATGATGCCGGCACCCCCCTTGTTGCCCACGATGCGGTTGTCATGGATGAGATTGCCGCTGGAGCGGTTCACCAGGATGCCGATGCAGAAGTTGCTGATTTCCAGTCCACGGATCTCCACCGCTTCGGTGTCGCGCAGGATCAGACCAGGCTTGGTCGTGGTGCGCACGTTGGTGCCGTACTGGCCCTCCACCGCACCCGGGCAGGCGCGGGTGCCAGGGCCGACCACATAGGCCGAACCGTCGATGGCGACGTAGGTGCCATTGCGCGCCCAGTCCACATTCTCGATGACCACCGGGCCCTTGATCGGCGGCAGCTCGCGGGTGGGCCTGATGATGTACGGGCCGGCGCCGATCGCGCTCAGCTCGATGCGGTAGTGGCCGGGGTTGGCGTTGTTGCGCTCCAGCGCCCAGCGCAGGGTGCCATCGCTGCCATCATCGGCGTAGCTGGTGACCTTCAATACCGTCTGGGTACCACGTGGCAGGGCCGGGCCAGCGAGGGTCTGGGCGAAGGCCGGGGTGGCCAGCAGGGCCAGCGCCAGCAGCGAACAGGTGCGGGTGATGTTCATCATGCATTCCTTGGAGAGACGAAGTGGTCACGCCGGGAGTGGGCACGGCCGAGGACGTGATCAGCGTCCTTGTCATGCCTGCTCCACAGGGTCTTGGTGCCGAAGCCCACGCGGTTGTCGGTGAACTTCAGATGCAGCAGGCGGATCTCCCAGACGGGCGCGGTCATGCCGTGCGCCTGTGGGAACCGCCGGTAGTACTGTTCCAGGGCCGGGGCGGCGTCAGCCGGCGTGTCCAGGTGTCTGGCGATGCCGGTGTACTGCAGTCCGTGGATCTGGTGGATGTCGCTGAACTGGTCGGTGATGGTGCCCGCCATCTGCGGGTTGATGGAAAGCATTTCGCCGTGGCGGGTATCCATCGAACTGAGCATCAGCAGCCGTGTGCCTTCGTCATCGAAGGCGTAGAACGCGTTTGCCGACCAGGGAATGTCGTCGTAGCTGGTGGCCAGCGAGAG
>NZ_JBNNHG010000159.1:0-8230 GCF_050268705.1 Stenotrophomonas sp. NPDC077659
CCCTGCACCCTCGGCTGTCACGTGGGGTGTGGTCTCTACCTCAAGGGGTGGGATCGTGGGGGACAGGTCAGCCCTTCGCGGCCTTCGCTGCGCGCTGGCGCTGCTTCTTCAGCCGCTCCCGCTCCCGTCGCTGCTCGGGGGTCATGCGCGCATTGCGGCGTGCTTCACGCTCCTGTGCCTTTGTCCTGGCGGTTGCCTCCCGTGCAGCCTTCGCGGCTTCCGGGTCTGCCGCCTCGGCGGCTCGGCGCTGGGCGGCGCGTTCCTTCGTGCGTGCCTCTGCGGCTTCCTTCTCGCCCTTCTTCACCGCCACGCCGATGTAGGCCACCATTTCGCGCAGGGCACGCCCCCGCAGGTCGTCAGGATTGTCGGGCAGTTCAAAGAGGTTCGTGAGGTCCACCTTAGGCTCCCTCGGCAGTGGCTGAGCCATTGCGCTGGCGACCATTTCCTCGTATTCCGCCTCTTTTTCCTCGGGGATGCGGGCGGCTCGGGCGGCGGCTCTGGCTTCCTGTTCCTCCCGCTGGCGTCGGGAGCGAACTCGCAGGCCATCATCGTGCAGTTCAGTCCTCGACCAGTCGATGCGGGCATCGTCCGGTCCCATGCGCTGGGTGTGGTGACTGCCGCTGTAGGCCGGTCCCTCGACCACCTCGGCATCGCCTGAGGCAATCCATTCGATCATCGCTTGGGCGCGGGCAAGGGTCGCCCCGTGGCGGTCCTTTTGTTCTGCTCGGGTGGTCTCCAACAGGTTGCGCGGTACACTCTTCCTAAAGTCACCTGTGCCGCCCTTGCGGCCACTCTGGAAAGCCTCGTAACGAGCGACCTGCAGTGCATGTTCGGCCCATGCGTCGATGATGGCGGGCTGAAGGTTGTAGAGGGCGCGGTGGGCGGTCAGATGCGCCGATTCCCACTCTACATGGACTTTCGGATGATCGAGGCCCAGTGGAGGGAATTCGGGGATGACCGCAGGTGTCATGGGCGGCAGGTTGCGAGGGCCGGGGCCGGGGTAGTCGGGGGCGGACCGTGCAGGGTGGAACCGCCGTTGATGGGCGGCACGGGCGTCGTTGACGGCCCGTTGATGGTACTCGGCGGGGTAGGGCTTCAGGGCATCCGCGAGGGCGCGCGCAATGTCGTCATCGGTGTGACCCTTGGGCAGGGCCAGGACGGCGGCGGTAGCAGCGGCGGTGCAAGCGCGGCAAGTGGCTGCGGCTTGCTGGAAGTGTTCCAGACGGTCGGCACGGGGTGCCTTCAGGCGAGCGAGGGTTTCGGGGGGGATCGTGTATGCCATGTGGTCGGTGTTACGGGGTCGGTGAATGATGCGGGTCCCACTTACGGCGTGGTCTCTACCTAAAGGGGTGGGATCGTGGGGGGACACGCTCAGGCGTCGGAAGGAACGTCGGCGAAAATGGCGACTGCCTTCCTATAGGCAACTACAATTGAAACGTCGGAGAACTTGCAGGCAATGCGCTCTCGGTGGCGGTGGGGCGAGCGGTGAAAGAAGGTGCAGTTGGCGAAAAAAGTGCCACCGGTTCCAGCTATACCCAGCCGACCGCCGGGGCGCGCCGCGAAGCGGTAGCGGCCTGCCGTGGCCGCATCCGTGTCCCCGGATCGACCTCAGGTCACCCCTGTTCCCGCTCCCGGAGCTTCCTGAGCAACCGCATGGCAGCTGTAGGTGTCCACGGCTTACGCTCGCTGCTGGGTAGGGAACCCAACTTGCGGCGCTTCTGCCAGTCGGCAGGCGTCAACGTTCGTGAGGCGGTGAGTGCAGCCGAAAGCTTGGTGGGTGTGTCGTGGCCTTCAGCGATCATGATTCGGGCCGTGGCTTCGATGGTTGCCGTGTGCGCCTCTACACGGCCCTGTACGCTCTCTGCGGCCCGTTCGCGGCCAACAGCGTCGACGCCCTTCAGGCGAGCCGCGGCAGCCTCAGGTGCCAGCCAGTGACCGTCACGGGCCACCTTCGCCTGCAACGCGGCAGATGTGCGGGCCTTGATCTGTTCCCGTTCGTACTCGGCGACAGCAGCAAGGATCGTAACCACCATCTTGTTGGCTTGCGGGAAGTCAGCCGCGACCACCTCCACGTCGGCAGTCATGATCGCGCGCAGGGCATCCACGTTACGGCTCAGGCGGTCGAAGCGGGCCACCAGCAGCGTGGCACCGGTGCGGCGGCACTCGCCCAATGCGGCGAGTAGCTGGGCACGCTCAGTCGCACCGCGCGCACCGCTTACGGTCTCACTGAAGGTTGCCAGTAGGACGCCCCTGACGCCTGCTACATGGCGGCTTAGGGCCTCCAGCTGCGCAGCGACGCCAAGGCCCGACACTCGCTGGCCGTCGGTGGAAACGCGGGTGTACCCGACGAACTCCTGATGCGTGGTCATCGTCCTGGCCCTGCGTGTGTATTGGATAGCGCCCGGTGGAGTGCTGCGGTGATCTTCATTAGTTCGGCAGGACGTTGTGACGGATGGTCCGTCGTTCGTGTGACGAAATGTAATGTTCGCGCGAAGACTAAACAAGTGGTCCTGTCGTGAGCACATGCAATGAATTGCGCATACCACAGGCTGTAAGGGGCGTCTGACCGTGCGTTGCCTGGCGTGGGATGCAGCAGGATCGTCCTATTCCTACGGTGCAATCGAGGGCGGGGTAAGGGGGGGATTTCGACCTCGATGTTCTATCAATGCCGCTTCGAAAATTTACACAAAAATCCGTTTGACTCGCTGGACTCCCTACGTCACGCCGCAGCTTCATGGCAGGAGGGATGAAAAGCAAACGATTCCGGTTTCCGTTCGCTTCAATGGTCCACGGAGGGCGGGTCGATTGGTCTGAGGATCATTGGGCAGGCAGCGTTCGCGATCCCAAGCTCGTGGAGCTAGGGTCACCTGGGCTTCTGGTTGAAGCGTTCGCCGCCGAGGTTACGGCTGGGGAGCCGTGAGTCCAGCCAATCAACCTCCCAGGATGGTTGAGTCAACTCTCCAGGCGTGCCAAAAAAATCACCTGGGGAATTGACAGATCGCGCTCTATGCGCTTTAATTCTTCCCAGGCCACTTGCGGTCACATGCCAGGATAGTTATGAACGACATCAATATGGACAACCTGCCCACCCCTATGACTGGCAACTTGGACGATTTGCTTGATGCGGGTGATACAACGGAGAAGGCTTTCAAAGTGTTCGTGGGTCACAACCTAGGGCATAGGGCATTTCTTCTGCAGATTCCGATGCACGAGTTCTTCCAGATTTCGGAGGTCGCGAATGAAGTTAGTCGCGATGGTGAAGACGGGGTGGCACAGCGAAAGCTTGATGCAGTCCATGCTCAAAAGTTGGCGTCGTACATTCTGAAAGGCCTGGTTCAGGGCGCTATCGTTCGTCGTTCGAGCGCGGGAAAGCCGGAGTCTCCCGCTCTGAAAAACCTTCTGGAGCACATGGGCAGGCAGCCCTATATGTCACTGCAACCGCTGGTTGCTAACATCCGCACTATGCAAGAAGGTGGGCGCAGTCTCCGCGCAGAGCGAATCTTGTCCAAGGCTGACGGTTCGACCGTGGGTTTCAACATTTTCCTCTCTCAGCAGCACGTTCTTTGGGTTATTGACGGTCAGCACCGTCGCTGGGCCATGAAGATGGTCTTTGATTACCTTGAATCAGTTTTGCGCAACCGCAGCTATCCAAAGAAGGGGTCGCTCTACGGGGTTGGAGACGTTGATGTCGACGATTTGAGCGCCTGGCAGGAGGTCTCTGAGAGCGCGCGCAGCTTCTGTACGGTTTCCGCTGAAGTGCACATGGGGCTCACCCCTGAGCAAGAGCGACAGCTCTTCCATGACCTTAATAATCTGGGAAAGAAGGTGGACAAGAACTTGGCTCTCAAGTTCGATAATTCGAATCCCATCAACTTGTTTATCAAGGACGTATTGCATGACGAATTGTCACTCAATATCGTAGAGAAAGAGGTGAAGGACTGGAAGGATGATGAAGGTGCTATCACCCTTAAGGATGCGGTTGCCGTGAATGCAATTCTGTTCCTTAATAAGACGAATATTGCTGGAGCTGCGCCTCAGAATGTAAAAGAGAAGGCGGAGACTGCAAAGTCATTCTGGGAGGCGGTGAAGGCGATCTCAGGTTTCGGGGAGCATCGCGCCAAGGAGAATACCGTGGCTGCTCAACCCGTTGTCCTGAAAGCGATTGCAAAGCTGGTTTACGATTTTGGCTTCAGTGCACGCCGCCCCGCTAATGGGGATCAGCTTCTCGAAGGTCTGCTCAGTTCTCTTACCGACATGGATTTCTCACACGAGAACCCGATGTGGCGCTTCTACGAACTCAATGAAAGTGAGAGGGTCAAACTCGGCCTGTCGGGGCTTGAGGCCTACCTTCCGCAGGCTGAGGGAGGCAACCGTGATATCGGGTCATATCAGGGTGGAGTGATGAGGTTTGGCGCAAAGCACAATGATATTTACCCGATTATTGGCGATATGATTCGCTGGAAGCTTGGTCTGCCGAATCGCCATTCCTGAGGTCAGGCGTGCCCTCTCCCGCTGGTGGGGGAGGGTGGGTGCTTTCAGCAATATCAACATTCTCTAGCACTCGGTCGGTGCAATAGGCAACCTCCCGTGAACTAGCCAGGCATATGGCTGGCCCAGGAAAGCGCTCTCAATCGGGCGTGGGTTCGTGCAATTGGGCGTCCAGCATAGTGCTCGGCAGTGTCGTTGCGATCGGCAGTATGCTGCGATAAAGAAGCGTGCTTCGTCGGCTGCGCGAGGATTTCCTCGCCAGTCGAGACACTTGAAAGCGGACTGCAAGCGAGTGCATAAGCTGTTCAAGCGTGGTGGTCGATGCCCTCTCTATCAACTCCCTTGACATACCGATCCGCCGCTTCGAAAGTCACCCCAGCGACTGCCGCCCGGCACAGGTCCAGGCTTAGCACTCGCGCATAGCTATTCATGGTCACGCCCTCCCGCTCGTGGCCTGCCACTTGCTGGACAACTTCCTTACTTGCCCCGCCATTGATGGCGGCCGTAATGAAAGTGGCGCGCAGCGCGTGGAACACCAATCGGCGGTCTGTAATGCCCAGCGAGCGAATGCGTCGGCCCCACGTCTTGCCAATCCCGTGGCCGCGCTTGCGGTCAGGACCACCCGGAACGAGGCCGGGCAGGAGGTAGCCGTCAGGTGTTGCCTGTGCCAGTGCTGCAACGGTGTCGCTGATGGCAGGGTGAATCGGAACCACCCGCACCGCCGCCTGTGACTTCCCTTCGCGGACGTGCAGCACCTGGGCTACTGGATCGTAATCGGCCACGCGCAGGGCGCAGACCTCGTTCAACCGCATCCCGGTATACAGCGCTAGCAGAGTCAGGGGATACAGCAGGGGTTCCCTTCGGTCATCCCGTAGTCCCCTCAGGACCACCAGCAGTTCCCCCTCAGTCCAAACCCTACGTGCAGCCTCCTGCCCGCGCTTCGACTTCTTCAGCGTCGCCTGCATCCTGTCGAAAGGATTCGCGTCAATCTGGCCGCGAAGCATGGCCCACTGGAACCATATGCGGCAGGCGGATACTTCCTTTGTCTTCGTCACCCTCGACACGTCGCGGGGCTGGATTACCTTGGCAACGAACTGCCCGGCAACGATACGGGTCACGGTAGCAATCTCGGTGCTGCGTCCGACCCACTGCACGAACGCCTTGCATCGCTTGTCCACCTCGGCGAGAGACTGCGCCGTGAGATCTCCCGAGCGCTCCTTTAGAAAGCTCTCTAGGCTGTCCGCTACAGTTGTCCCAAGCTGGCCTAGCGCAGCCCTGTGCGCGCGCTGTAGGCCGTCTGTGTCGATGGGGTGGCCTGCTTGTTCCTGCTGGCTGACATATTGGTCCACGTCGTTCGATACCTGGGCATACACGTCGTTGGCGCTGACCTCGCCCGATTGACGCATTGCGTAGCTCTCTCGCGCCCGCTCAACGATCAGTTCTGGCGACCACTGGTCGATGCCGTCTCGGATCAAACGTTGGGCCACCTCAGCGCGCCTTATGTAGACCTCAGGACCATGCTCAGCATTTCCCTTGCCGATGGCGACTGCCCACGCCTTCCATCCCGCGATTATTGGTGCAGCCAGTTCCACGGCGTCAGATAGGGAGTTGGTGCCCAGCGCCTGCACGAGGTCATGCCTGCCTACGATGCGTTGCACAGAGCGAGGAAGCACATAGCGAGCGGAGTAGCTGTTGCCACGGCGCTTGATGCCGGAGGGGAGGGGCATTGTGGTGCGGGTACAAGGTGCGGGCACAAAGGGTACAGCTGAAAGCCTTGTGGCAGTAGCCTCAACGCTTTGCCGAACTTGTCTTAACGGCTCCTGTTTCCGGCACCAGTTGTAGAAAAGCCCCGGCCCAGGTCGGGGCTTTTTGTTTTGGTAGTGCCGGCCGCTGGCCGGCAACCCGTAGTGCCAGCCCATGGCTGGCAGCCCGTATCATCCGAACCTTGCGACCCACTCGCCCCGCTGGCTTCCCAGGCGCTTAGCGCCGCGCCCCGTTTCTGACCTGGCAGCCGCAGCCGGCCATTCCTGTGCTATGAGTACCCAGCCTTGCTTCAAGGCTCTTTCAGGGATTGGAAGGATGCGCAGGTTCGGGGGAACTGCAGGCGGTGTGTCGACCCGCTTGAGAGGATTTGAAGATCGAATTCGCAAGTTGGGGGCATTAGGCACCTGGCTGTGCTGCGTGCTGCTCATTGGCCTTGGCGTGTCGCCAGCCGCAATGGCACAGACGACGGTCACGTACATCCATACGGACGCCTTGGGCTCGGTTGTGGCTGAGAGCGATGCCAACGGCAACGTGATCAAGCGCTATGACTACGAGCCCTACGGTGCCGTGGTGGGTGGGGAAGTCACAGACGGACCAGGGTATACCGGGCATGTAAGTGACTCGGCTACCGGGCTGAGCTACATGCAGCAGCGGTACATGGATCCGCAGTTGGGGGTGTTTCTGTCGGTTGATCCGGTAGCTGCCTATGCGCAGCCTGTAACTCAATTCAACCGCTACCGGTACGGGAATGGCAATCCTTACGGATATGCAGACCCTGATGGTGCCGACGCCATCTATTTTGCGGATGTGAATGTTGTTGTCATTCCTGTCTACTTCAAGGGGGCGGAGGCAACCAGGGAGAACATCCAGCAGATCAAGGCGAGAGTGGACTCCGTATCCTCCGAGTTCTCAGGGATGAAGATAAGGCTTCAAGTGCTGTCTTCGCCCGGTGGCGCAGGGACGAACGTCATGGAGTTGGGCGTGGGGAAAAACTACAAGGACTTCCCCTTGGCGGGCGAGGGGGTTAATTTCCGGGGTGGACGCAGGGGGTACATCGATATGTCTGCCGACAATGGTATTGGTGCTGCCGCGCATGACATTATTCATTTTTCCGGAGCGCGAGACGGGTACGTGAGCAACGGGAGTCGAGAGGGCAGGACGGGTACTTATCTTCCGGGGTACTCACAGCAGCACATCATGGCAGATCGGCGAGGTACCAGTCTGCGCGCGATGGACGAGGATGCGATCAGGGGAAATGACTCGACTTCGAGGTTCCAATTGGGATCCTTTCAAGGTGTTTACAGAGTTGACGGAAGGATCGATTCGGTGCGCCTTGAGAAGAATATGAAGGAAAAATGATGCTCAATTCAACCTCGAGGAGATCCTGGATTGCTGTGAGTGTCATTGGAATGGCGGTGACTCTGGCTGCTTGTCGTAGCGAGCGCTGCGAGGCTCTGGTCACAAATGAGTCGCCCAGCGTCGGTCTGGCGCAGCGGTACTTCGTGAGACTCATGGATACAGTCAATCTGGCGCCCGAATCCGCATTCAAATCTGGTGGGGCTTGGCGGGTCACCATTGTTGACGCACGACCAGATCCTCAGCATAAGGATGGTGATATTGATGGCTCTCTTTGGGTCGATTTCAGGGTCCGCTCGCCCTCGTCACAGATCATAAGCGAGCGCTGTAATTCACGCTTTGATGTGTGTGTCGCTCATATCGTTGAGAAACTTCCGAAAAAGTGTCGCAGTCCGCACTAAACCGTCGTTCTCAATGTCGTGTTCTCCGGCGGTGATTCGGGTCCGGCAGCGTTCCGCAGTGAGTCCCGGATGGAGTCGTTTGCCCGCAATAGTTCGGACGGCAGCTTTTCAGTCGCGCATTGTCCGCCTCCGACTATTCGATACGGCTGGTGGCGCAGCTCGGCGGCTTCCTGGGACGCAAGAGCGATGGAGAACAGGGCGGGAAGTCACTGTGGTTGGGC
>NZ_JBNNHG010000160.1:0-8131 GCF_050268705.1 Stenotrophomonas sp. NPDC077659
AACCGCTGTTCCTGGTCGCTGGGGTTCAGCAGCAGGGCCAGACTGACATGGCGCCCGGGCTCGCGCAGTCCGTTGTCAGGGCTGCGGCCGTCCAGCACGATCAGCAGGCTTCGCTGCTCGGGGTTGTGCCAATCGCTTTCGCCCATCGGCTCACCGCTGGGGCGCCGCCATTCGATGTCGCGCATCCCAAGCGATGGGTCGTAGTCGCCGGTCAGAAAACGATTGCGTCGCAGCAGCCCGTAGCGGCGACGCAGGGCCAGTGCGCGCCGCACGAAAGCCATCTGCGCCTGTGGCCCTGGCTCCGCCGCGCGCTTCCAGTCGATCCAGCTCAGCGGATTGTCCTGGCAATAGGCGTTGTTGTTGCCCTGCTGCGAATGGCCGAATTCATCGCCGGCCAGCAGCATCGGCGTGCCCTGCGCGAGCAGAAGCGTACCCAGGAGGTTGCGCATCTGCCGCGAACGCAGGGCGAGGATACCCTCATCGTCCGTATCCCCTTCCACGCCGTGGTTGCAGGACAGGTTGTGCGAGTGGCCATCGCGGTTGTCCTCGCCATTGGCCTCGTTGTGGCGGTCGTTGTAGCTCACCAGATCGCGCAGGGTGTAACCGTCGTGCGCGGTGACCAGGTTGATGCTGGCCGAAGGCCGGCGGCCGTGATGGTCGAACAGATCGGCAGAGCCAGTGAAACGCGCTGCGAACGCCGGCAACTGCCCCGCATCCCCACGCCACAGCGCACGGGTCGTATCACGGAACCGGTCATTCCACTCGGCCCAGCCCGGCGGGAACTGCCCGAGCTGGTAGCCGCCGGGCCCGATGTCCCAGGGCTCGGCGATCAGCTTCACCTGGCTCAGCACCGGGTCCTGGCGCACTGCGTCGAGGAAGCTGCCCGATGGATCAAACCCGTGCCGCTCGCGACCGAGGATGGTAGCGAGGTCGAAGCGGAAGCCGTCCACACGCATCTCGGCAACCCAGTAGCGCAGTGAATCCATCACCATGCGCAGGGCCCCGGCGTTGGTCAGGTCGAAGGTATTGCCTGTGCCAGTGTCGTTGATATAGAAACGTCGGTCATCGGCCAAGCGGTAGTAGCTGGCATTGTCGATGCCCTTGAACGAGAGTGTCGGGCCCAGTTCATTGCCTTCGGCAGTGTGGTTGTAGACCACGTCCAGGATGACTTCGATGCCCGCGCTGTGCAGGCGGGCGATCATCTGCTTGAACTCGGCCACCGTCTCCAGTGAGAGGTAGCGCGGCTGCGGCGCGAAGAAGCCGATGGTGTTGTAGCCCCAGTAGTTGCGCAGGCCACGCTCCAGCAGCTGCTGGTCGTCCACGTAAGCATGCACCGGCAGCAGCTCGATGGCCGTCACGCCCAGATGCACCAGGTGGTCCACCACCGCATCGTGCCGCAGCGCCGAGAAGGTGCCGCGCTCGGCCTGGGGCACCCCCGGATGCTGCATGGTCAGCCCACGCACGTGTGCTTCGTAGATGACCGAACGGTCCCAGGGCGTCGCGGGCGCTCGCTCGCTGCCCCAGCTGAACGCCGGGTCGATCACCGCGCAGCGCGGCATGTATGGCGCACTGTCGCGGCGGTCGAAGCTCAGATCGGCATCACGGTGTCCCAGCGTATAGCCGAACAGATGCGGCGCCCACCTGATCCCACCCACGATCTGCTTGGCGTAGGGGTCCAGCAGCAGCTTGTTCGGATTGAAGCGGTGTCCATCCCGGGGCGCATAGGGGCCGTGCACACGATAGCCATACCGCTGGCCGGGGCGCACGTCCGGCAGGTAGCCGTGCCACACCTCGTTGGTGTACTCCGGCAACGCGATGCGCTCGATTTCGCGGTTGCGCGCATCGAACAGGCACAGCTCCACCTTGGTTGCGTGACGCGAATACAGCGCGAAATTCACCCCCAGCCCATCCCAGGTCGCGCCCAGCGGGAACGGCCTGCCCTCGCGCACGCGCGAGCTCTGCGTCCACTTACGGGTGGCCATCGTCTTCATCCTTACCCGCATGAAGGGCTGCGATCTCTGCTTCCACCAGCCGCTCGGCCATGTGCCAATGACGCTGCTGCTGGTCGTCGGGGCGGCCTTCGGCTTCCCATATCTGGTGCGCCAGCATCTCGATGCGGCGGCGTCGCTCACTGCTGTCCATCTACACCACTCTCCTGGCTGATCCACACCGCGACGGGGCTGCCGGCAAACAGCAGCGCCTGCGAAGCGGAACCGTCAAAAACCTCCGTGCGACCGTCCAGCACGTTACGCATCGCCCGTTGCGGCACTGCAGTCATGCACTGCTCCGCGCCCTGCTTCCAGCCAAGGGCAGGACCGGGGCATTGCCCGGCACTGGCCCTGCGTACCGCCACCAGCAGCACCTGCCCAGCGTGCTCACGCACGAAGACCAGATCTGCCGAAACGGGACCGGACAGGGCCTGCAGCCTGCCGTCCAGGAACAGCGCCGGATGCTCGCGCCGCAGCTGCAGCAGCCGCGAAAGCAGGCGCATCTTCGGCACGCCCTCATACCAATCCTGCAGCAACTGCGACCACGAACGATCATCAGCCAGTGCCTGTGCGCGCAGTGCGAAATCCACAGGGCGCCGGTTATCCGGATCCACCAGACTGAGATCCCAGAACTCGGTACCCTGGTAGATATCGGGAACACCCGGCAGGCACAGTTGCAGGCACAGCTGTGCGAGCCCGTTGCTGGCCCCGGCGGCCGCCCGCGTCTGCACGAAGCCACCCAGCGCATCGCGCACGCCCTGCAGCTCAGCGGAGTACATCAAGCACTGCAGCCACTGCTGCGCGGCATCTTCAAGTCCGACATCGGGATCGAGCCAGTTGCTGATCCGCTTGCCCTCCCGCAGCGCCTTGCACAGCCACTGGCCCATGCGCTGCGGGAAGTCGGCGGCGGGCTCACCGTGCATCGGCCAGGCGCCGACCAGCGCTTGCCACAGCCCATAACGTTCGGCGGCGGGCAATGGCATCGGCATCGCTGCTGCCGCGCACCGCTGCTCCCAGTCGGCCAGCGCCGACTGCCATGCCGCGGCATCACTGCTGATCAGCGCCAGGCGCGCACGTGCATCCGGCCCGCGCTTGTGGTCATGCGTGGCCAAGGCGAGCATCGCCTGCGGGTGCTGGCGCGCACGCGCCTGGGCGAGCGCAATCAGTGCTTCGCCATCCAGACCGATACGCTGCGGATCGCTGCCGACCTCGTTGCGCGACAGTGCACGGTAGTAGCGGTAGAACGCCGTGTCTTCCACCGCCTTGGCATTGAGTGGTGCCGAGAGCTGCCCGAACCGCACGCGCAGTTCGTGCCCCTCGGGCGCCTGCAGGGCGGTGACCAGAAGGCTCAAGGCCCTGCGTCCTGCGGCGTCCAGCCTCCGCACGGCAGACGCTTCGGCCTGGGCCATTGCATCCCGCTCGGCCTGCGTCTGCAGCGTGTAGGGGCGATAGACAGGATAGTGACGCAGCAGCGCGCAGAGTGCCCGGCGCAACATCGCATCGCTGATGTCAGCGCAGCCTGCCGCCTGGCCGACTGTCTGCCGCACGCACCCCAGCAGGCGCTGCAGGTCTGCGTGCAGCGATCCGTCCAGCAGTGCATCGCGGGCGGCCTGCTGCACCTCCTCCACGCCGCGCATGTCGCCTGAGCGCGCCTGCCACTGCTCGTCCAGGGCCTGCGTTGAGCCCTGTTCATGCAGCCACGCACCGGCCTGATCCATGAAGTCGTAACCGGTGGTGCCCTCGCACGGCCAGCTGGCGGGCAATCTTTCAGCCTTGGCGAGGATCTTTTCCACGTGCAGGGATATCCCGGCAGCACAACGCCCCCCGGCTTCGGCGGCGGCATCGAGCTGTGCGCGCAGTCGCTCCAGGTAGCCGCCCGGATCGGCCAGACCGTCGACATGGTCGATCCGCAGGCCATCCACCCAGCCCTCGCGTACCAGCCGCAGTGGCAGCGCATGCACGGCATCGAAGACATCTTCGCGTTCGACGCGTAGTGCCGCCAGCGAGGTGATGTCGAAGAAGCGCCGGTAGTTGACCTGGTCGCCAGCAATACGCCACCAGGCCAAGTGATAGTGCTGCCGCTGCAGCAGCGTGTGCATGCGCCCGGCGGAGCGGTTGCAGCGCTCGATCCAAGCCTGGCAGGCGCTGGGCTGCAACGGATAGCTGCGTGGCGACAGTGGCAGGCGCAGATCATGATGGGACAGGAAAGGCTGGCCCTCGCTGCCCTCCACCCGCAGAACGCCGGCATGGACGGCCTCCTGCAGCGGCCGGTCCAGCACGGGCAGCCACAGCCGCTGGCCAGCGCCGACGTCATCCCAGTCGATGTCGAACCACTGCGCGTGGCGACTGCGCCGCCCGTGCATCAGCACGTCCGACCACCACGGATTCTGCGGTGCGGCAGCAAGGTGATTGGGCACGATATCCAGCAGCAGCCCCAGCCCACACTCGCGGGCGCGACGCGCCAGCCGCAGGAAACCGTCCTCGCCGCCCAGTTCCGGGTTGATCCGGGCAGGATCAATGCCGTCGTAGCCGTGCGTGGACCCTGGCATCGCCGCAGCGATGGGTGACAGGTACAGGTGGCTGACCCCCAGCGTCGCGAAGTAGTCCGCCTGTGCAGCTGCGGCATCGAAATCAAAGCCGGCATGCAGCTGCAGGCGTGCGGTCGCGCGAAGCACGGTCATGCGTGGCCCCCGTCGCGGCCCGCGCTGATGCGCTGCAGCCGCGATTGCAGGGCGGTCTCATTCCACTGCAACGGCAACCGACGCCGCCAGTTCGGATGGCCACCGACGGTGCCCGGCAGGTTGACCTGCGTGCGCAGGCCCAGCGCATCTTCCAATGGAAGCAGGGCCAGCCGCGAGGGGGCCCTGGCCAGCAGGCCCAATGCATCGTCTTCCACGCAATCTCCATGAATCAGGTCGGTCAGGGCCGCGGCATCCAGTCGCCGTTGCGCCAATGCTGCAGGCAGGTCTTCGATTTCACCCAGGCGTGCCCGCCAGCGCAGATCGCGCCCGCGCAGCCAGCCGCCCAGCGGCGGTAGGTCGTGGGTGGATGGCATGGCGACAGCATCGCGGCGCCAGCGTTCGGCAGGCAGGAAGCCCGCCGCATCACGGGTGAACGGCAGGACGTCCACACCGAGCACGCCGCGCGCCGCCAGGTGTTGGCGGATCCCTGCCGGAACCACGCCCAGATCCTCGCCGATCACCACGCACTGGTTCCGCCAGGATTCCAGCACCAGCAGGTTCAGCAGGTCGTGCAGTGGGAACTGCAGATAGACTCCGTCGCGGGCGGACGCGCCCTGGGGCAGCACCCAGAGCCGGTGAAGGCCAAGGATATGGTCGATTCGCACGCCGCCACGGCCGGCCATGACCGCCCGCAACAGGTTGATGAAGGGCGCATAGCCCTGCCTGCGCAGGGCCAGCGGCGAGAAGCCGGTGATGCCCCATGCCTGGCCCTGGGTATTGAAAGCATCCGGTGGCGCGCCCAGTTCCAGGCCCGCCAGCATCGCGTCGGCCTGCGCGCGCGCTTCGGCACCTTCGGGCGCGCAGCCCACCGCCAGATCGGCAATCAGCCCGATGGCCGCACCGTTGCTTCGCGCCTGCACGTGCAACTGCGTCCAGCAGCGCTGCGCCACCCACTGCGCGAACGCATGGTCCTGCGCGCTGCCGCTGCGGCCATCGGCCGCCAATGCGGCGTACTGCTGCAGTGCCGCGCCTGCATCGGCCTGCCACTGGCAAACCTCGGCCTGCAGGCCTGGTTGCGCCTGCTGCAGGTGCAGCCGCGCGGCGCGCAGCCAGCGCCACTTCAGGTCCGCCGCGCCAGGCCAGTCGATGCGTCGCGCGGCGGTCGCGGCATCCACGGCTTCAGCCAGCGCATCATCGGCCGACAGCGCGGCGCGGGCGGCATCAGGTACCGCCTGCAGCAGCGACGCCTGCAGCGGGTCCAGCCAGCGGCGGTCGCTGGGCGAGTATGGGCTGTGGCCGGCATCCGGCGGCAAGCCGGCGTGCATCGGGCTGAGCGCCAGCGCTTGCCCACCGTGCTGGCGCAGCCGCTGCAGCCAAGGTGCGCAGCCGGCGCTGTCGCCGATTCCACCATCGCCTGTGCTGCGCAGGCTGTAGATCTGCGCCGCCAAGCCCCAGCCACGGTCGATACGTGCGGGCCACCATGCCTTCTGGGGCGCGACGGCGACCGCGATGCAACGCGTCCCCTGCTGCCAGTGGCAGTAGCCCGGCTGCCGCGGCACCAGCCATCGCCCAGCCCCATCCCGGTGCGCATCGCATTGCTGGCCGGTCTCATCGACCCAGCATGCCGCGCCTGCAGCGCCAGGCAATACCACCGCCTCCCCGCAGATCGCGGTGCGCAGTGGCGCAGCCGGCGCTTCTGTCTGCGGCTGCAGCACCTGCAGCACGCCGCGCAGCACCTCCGGCGCCACCTCGCAGCGCCGCCCGGAAACATCCTCCCACTGCGGCATCAGCCCCGCAGAACGCGCAGCTGCGTGGAGCGCTGTATCGCCGCTCATGCCTGCAGCCAGCGCAGCTGCAGGCCACCGCCCGGCTGCAGCGACGGGCCGGTGGGCAGGCCCAGCAGCGGTTCTCCGTCTGGCAGCGAATGCGGCACTTCGGCACGCCCTGCGTTGATGGCGATCCACCACTGCCCGGCAGGCAGCTGCCACCCCGCCTGCACCGCGCCGGTGCCCAGCACCGTTGCGCCCAGCGAGCGCGCCTGCTCGAGCCCGGGCTGCAGGCAGCGCCGGCGCAGGGCAAGCAGATCGTGAAGCCAGGCCAGCGACTGCTGCGCCGCGAAGCCGGTGCCCGGTGGCGGCACATACGACGCCTGCAACGTTGCAGGATCATTCGGGTCGGGAATCCGCGCCCGCGAGGCGACGTCCGCAAAGGCGCTGAATCCGGCGAATTCGCGCCGACGCCCTTCGCGCACCGCCTCATCCAGCGGCGCCTGGTAGTCGGTGAAGAACAGGAACGGTGAGGTGGCCTGCCACGGCTCGCCCATGAACAGCAGCGGCACCATGGGCGTCAGCACGGTGAGCGCGGTAGCCATGCGCAGCGCAGGCGGGTCCAACAACTGGCTCAGCCGTTCGCCGAAGGCACGGTTGCCCACCTGGTCGTGGTTCTGCGCGAAGACCACGAAACGGGACGGCGGCAGGTCGCCACTGGGCTCACCGCGGGCTTCGCCACGCAGGTCGGGCTCGCCCTGCCAGGCAAAGCCCTCAGCCAGGCAGCGCGCCAGCAACGCCTCGGCGCGGCCGGCGTAGGCGGCGTAATAGCCCTCGTGCTCACCAGTCAGCAGCACATGCAGCGCATTGTGGAAGTCATCATTCCACTGCGCCTGGTAGGCACCGCGCAGCCATCGCGCCTGGTTGCGCTCGTTTTCCAGCACCAGGTGCGCGTGCGGCACCTCGGCGCGGATCGCATCGCTGAGCTGCTGCAGGAAGCGGTCATCATCGATGGCATGCACCGCATCCAGGCGCAATCCGTCAAACCGGTATTCCTGCAGCCACATCAGTGCGTTGTCGATGAAGAAGCGCTGCACATGCGGTTGCTCGAAGTCGATGGCCTCACCCCACGGCGTGCTGCGCCCGCGATGGAAGAAGCCCGTTGCATACTGCGCCAGATGGTTGCCCTGCGGCCCGAAGTGGTTGTAGACCACATCCAGCAGCACCGCCAGGCCGGCGGCATGCGCCGCATCGACGAAATGCTTCAGTGCTTCGGGTCCGCCATACGGCTGTGCCGGGGCGTAGGGAAACACACCGTCGTAGCCCCAGTTGCGGGTGCCGGGAAACTGCGCCACCGGCATCAGCTCGATGGCGGTGATCCCCGTTGCGGCCAGCATCGGCAACTGTGCCGTAAGTGCGGCCAACCCGCCGGCCGCTTCGATGTGTACCTCGTAGATCACCATGTCCGGCCAGGCCACACCGCCCCAGTCCCGCGTCTGCCAGGCATAGGCATCCTCGGTCAGGACAGCGCTGGGGCCTTCAACGCCTTCGGGCTGCCAGCGCGAGGCGGGATCCGGTACCTCGCTGCCATCCGGCAGACGAAAGCGGTAGCGGTCGCCGTGCGCTGCCGTGGTGCGGATCGAATGCAGGCCATCGGCGTGCCGATGCATCGGCAACGCGGCCCCGCCCAGCATAA
>NZ_JBNNHG010000161.1:0-8092 GCF_050268705.1 Stenotrophomonas sp. NPDC077659
GGCGTCCTGCCCAACCCGCCCGAGGCATGCCTCGGGCCCATGGCGCCTGCGGTCCTGCCTGCCCACCCCGACCCGGCCTGCCATGCAGCGCGTCGGCGGACGGCAAGAGCTGTGTTGTCATCGGGACGGAATTGGGGGACAGAGCCGTTTTCCTGCGGAAAACGGCTCTGTCCCCGGGAGAGGTGAAGCTGTTGCTGTTGCTTTTGCTCTTGCTCTTCTTTCTTCAATCCGGGGTTGACGCGCGGGAAACTGTCCGTGGCCGGGCGGGTGGGTTGCGCAGGGGTGTCCGCGGCATGGATGCCGCGGCCAAGCCCCCATGGACGGGTTAACGGCGTCCCCTGCGCAGCCCACCCGCCCGGCCCACCCACAGAATCCCGGCACACCGAGCGCACACCCCGAGGGGCTTCGCCGTTGGCTGGCGAACCGGGAACCCGGTAACCCCGGAAACGAAAACGCCCCGGCATGGGCCAGGGCGTCTCCGAAAGGCCAGGGTCAGAGCTCTTTTCCTTCGGAAAAGGGATCCGACCCCCGGTGGGCAGGAATCAGAACTCCTGCCAGTCTCCGTCTGCCAGCTCGGCGGCCAGGGCGCGGCCGCCGGTGCTGCGGCGGGCTGCAGGGGCTGCCTGGGCCGGTGCCGGGGTGACCGCGCGCGGGACCGGGGCCGGGGCGCGCGGGGCGACCGCGGTCTCGGCTTCGTCCACAACGAAGATCGACACGGCATCGCTCAGGTGGCCGGCCTGCTCTTCCATCGCACGTGCCGCTGCGGTGGCTTCTTCCACCAGCGCCGCATTCTGCTGGGTGGTCTCGTCCATCTGCACCACGGTCTGGTTGACCTGCTCGATGCCGGCGCTCTGTTCCTGCGAGGCCGCCGAGATTTCGGCCATGATGTCGGTCACGCGCTGCACCGAGGCGACGATCTCGCCCATGGTTGCGCCTGCCTTGTGCACCAGCGCCGAGCCGTCGTTGACCTTGCTGACCGAATCGTCGATCAGGCTCTTGATCTCCTTGGCTGCTGCGGCCGATCGCTGGGCGAGGGTGCGCACTTCGCTGGCGACCACGGCGAAACCGCGGCCCTGTTCACCGGCACGGGCGGCTTCCACGGCAGCGTTCAGCGCCAGGATGTTGGTCTGGAACGCGATGCCGTCGATGACCGAGATGATCTCGGAGATCTTCTTCGACGAGGCTTCGATGGCGGACATGGTGGTGACCACCTGGCCGACCACCTCGCCCCCCTGCGAAGCGACACTGTGTGCGCCGATGGCCAGCTGGTTGGCCTGGCGGGCGTGTTCGGCGTTCTGGCGGACAGTCGACGTCAGCTCCTCCATCGAGGCGGCGGTTTCTTCCAGGTTGGCTGCCTGCTGCTCGGTGCGGCGCGACAGGTCGCTGTTGCCCGAAGCGATCTCGCCTGCGGCCGAGCTGATCGCGCGGCTGGACTGCTTGATGCGGGTGACGATTTCGCTCAGCTGCGCGGTGGTCGAGTTGGCATCGTCACGTATGCGGGCGAACACACCCTGGTAGTCGCCGTGCATGCGCACGGTCAGATCACCCTGCGACAGGGCGGCCAGCAGGCCGGAGGTCTGTTCGATGCTGCTGGCGTTGGCGTCCAGCAGGCCGTTGATCTGCTGGGCCAACTGCAGGAAGAAGCCTTCCTTGCCGCTGGCATCGATGCGGCCGGCCAGATCGCCTGCGGCGGCCTGGGCGATGACGCGTGCCACTTCAGCCTCGACCTCGGCTTCCTGGGTGCGGTCGCGCCACTCCACCACGTAGCCGACGGTGTCACCGGCCTCGTTGCGGATGGTCGATGCCACCTGGGCGAACTGCGCATCGCCGTACTGCATCGGGCGGCGGGCCACGCCGTGGGCCTTGAGATTGGCCACCAGGCTGGCATCCATCTCGCCACGGTGTTCCAGCACGGTCGCCGGCTTGCCGACCAGCGACGCATGCGCGTCGAAGTCCGGCAGGTCGCGGCGCACGTCGTCCTGGTAGTGGGCCAGCGTCTGCTGCAGCGCGCGGTTGCTGTAGACGATGGTGTTGTTGTGGTCGGTCAGGTACACGCCGGTCGAGCTGTAATCGAGCGCGGTACGGATACGCAGGTTTTCGCGGGCGACGGCGGCATCGGTCTCGATACGCTCGCGCAGGTCGCGCTGCATGCGCTGCATGGCCTGCATCAGTTCGCCCACTTCATCCTGGCGGCTGACATCGATATGGCCGTCCAGTTTGCCGCCGGCGACATCGTTGGCGACCGAGACGGCGCCACGCACGCTGCCGACCAGGGCGCGGGCGAACAGCCACACCAGCACCAGGCCCAGTGCGGCGCCGCCGAGCAGGGCGATCACCATCAGCGTGGACGAGGCGGCGTAGGTGGAGGATGCCTCGTCGCGCGATGCGCGGGCCAGGCGGTTGTCTTCGGCGATCAGCGATGCCAGCGCATCAGTGGCCTTCCCGTGCTTGGTGCGGGTCTCGCCGACGAAGGTGTCGATGGCATCGTCCTGCAGGTCCAGCTCCAGCATTTCGGTGACGCTGTCATAGGAGGCCAGCGCGGCCTTCCAGTCGGCAGCGAACGCATCGAACAGTTTCTTCTGCTGGGCGTTGTCGATCAGCGTGGGGTACTCGACGATGGCCTTGTCCATCCGCGTGCGGATTTCCTTGGCACGGTTGCGTGCGTCGGCCTTGACGTCATCACTGGCGCGGATCAACTGCTGATAGGACGCGCTGCGGTACTCGCCGACCATGCCGCGCATTTCGCCGGCCATGCGGATGCTTTCCATCCGGGAGCCCGCCAGTTCGGTGGTCACATTGTTCAGTGAGTGCAGCCCGCGATAGGCGACGATGCCCTGCAGCAGCATCACCAGCAGGATGACACCGAAGGTCACCATCAGTTTCGGCATCAGTTTGAGGTTGTTGATCCACGGCATGGGCGTTGCGATCTCCTAGGGCAGACGCGCCCGGGCGTCTGGCCCGGTTGCAGCAGACCACGCCGGCGCGTGGCCGGCGTGGTGATGGACAGCGGATTACTTGATGTTGGCCAGCTTCAGGCCTGCCGGCGAGCTGACTTCGATTTCGGCGCGCGAGGCATCGCGCTGGATCTTGCCGATCACGCACACGGTCTTGCCTTCCAGGGTTTCCAGCGGGAAGTTGAACTTGCCGCGGTTTTCGCCGGCGATGCGTGCCGAGAAGGTGTGGCGGGGGAAGGCGCCGCCCATGTACAGGAAGGTCGGCTGGCCTTCGGAACCTTCCGCGTAGCGGGCCTTTTCGACCTTGCCACAGACCATGCCGTCCTTGCCGACCGAACGCGGGGCCAGTTCCGGCGGGATCATGTCGGCCGACTGGGCGAAGGCGGAGGAGGCGGTGGTGGCCAGGACGGCGACCGAAACGAACGCAAGCAGGGACTTCATCTGGGTGATTCTCCGGGGATTGGGAAGGGCGATCCGGCGTGGCGCGCTCCTTCGCGACCGGGCTCCTGTCCCCCTATCGGCTGCGCCGCAGGGAACTGAAGGGCTCTGTAAAAAAAACGTGAGCGGAGTCCGTTTGCTCAGGCGGCGGCGTCTTCGACCACGCTGGCCTGGCCCATGTCGGCGCTGTCCAGCAGGGTTTCGATGTCCAGCAGGATCAGCATGCGGTCGTCGTGGGTGCCGATGCCGGAGATGAAGCGGGTATCGACGGCGGCGCCGAATTCAGGGGTGGGGCGGATCTGTTCGGCCGACAGCGGGATCACGTCCGAGACGCTGTCCACGACGATGCCGACGACGCGGTCGTCCACGTTCAGTACGATCATCACGGTAAAGGCGTCGTAGCGCGCGTTTTCCAGGCGCAGCTTCAGGCGCAGATCGATGACCGGAACAATGGTGCCGCGCAGGTTGATGACGCCCTTGATGTAATCCGGCGCGTCGGGGACGCGGGTGACGGCATCGTAACCGCGGATTTCCTGCACCTTGAGGATGTCCACGCCATAGTGCTCGGCACCGAGGGTGAAGCTGAGGAATTCGCCATCTGCGCTGGCGGCGGAGCTGGTCTTGTCGTTCATCGAGGGTCCTGGTCTGCCGGAAGTGCCGGTGTCAGGCTCGATATCGGCCCCGTGCGGGGGGACTTTAGTGGGGCGTCATCCACGCATGGCGTGGATCTACCGGGGGCACTGGGCATCCACGCATGGCGTGGATCTACCGGGGCACTGGGCATCCACGCATGGCGTGGATCTACCGGGGCACTGGGCGTCCACGCATGGCGTGGATCTGCTTCGGCCCCGGATGGGTAGTGCCGGCCGCTGGCCGGCAATGGTGGACCCGCTTTGTTTCCAGCGTTGCCGGCCAGCGCCCGGCACTACCGGTCGGGTGGCGTTACATCTCGCCGTTCTGGCGCGCCTTGCGTTGGCGGTCGATGCGGAAGATGTAACGCTGGATGGCGCTGTCGCCACCGCGCGGCAGATCGTCAAAGCGCATGCCGATCCGCTTGACCTCGATCCCGTTGGGTTGTCGCTGGGGCAGCATGTTGCACACCACCAGGCTGATCTGCAGATCCGGGCCGTCGGGCATCGACAGCGTGGCGCTGTAGCGCTTCTGCAGGCTGAAGACCGCACAATCGCTGGCGACGGTCACCGCCAGGCCGCCGCCGCTGATGTCGACCACGCGCATGGACAGGGCCTCCGCACCGGCTTCCCCGGCCGGCAGCGCCAGTTGCGGTGAATCGGTGATGGGGGTCTCCAGGCGGTACAGTTCGCGGCGCTGCAGGTGCACCAGTTCTTCGGGCAGGGGCGCGCGGAAGGCTACGTGGCCATCGTTGTCCACCCGCCGCAGGCCTTGCAGGCGGAAGCGCACCAGCACCCGTTCAAGCTGGGCAAAGCACAGCAGGTGGTCGGCCTGTTCGGCGGCGCGGTTTGACGCTTCCTGCGGGCTGCCATCCAACAGCAGGACGTCGTCGTCGTCGTCCAGCTCGAGCAGGGCAGTGGGGAAGGAGCGGTCGCGACCGTCGACATGGGCGTTGATCAACGAGCGCTGGTCGATGAGCGAACGCAGCAGCTGCCGCAGCTGGCGCGGGTTGCGCACCAGGAAGCGTTCGTCAGCGGCGTCGGCCGCGTGTGCGTCGTGCAGGTCGTTGTCGTGGCCGTCGGACATGGAATCTTGGTTCAGGGGCGGGGGCCGGCGCCCGTTGGCGCGTGGCTTGAAAGGGGTATCGGCCGTGACCGCCGATTATTAAGTGTGAAATACATCACGTTCTATAAGGGGCGTAGCGTCGAGCCTGCTCGACGGCGAGCGCTTCAGTCGAGCATGTTCGACGCTGTCTGCCGGGTCGGGATCGCGTTCGTTCATCTGGAAGCGTGCGACGGCCTCGGCCAGCAGGCCGGCCTGTTCGGCCATGCCGTGCGTGGCATGGGTGGATGCCTCCACCAGGGCGGCGTTCTGGCGTGTGGTGGCATCCATCTGCGCGATGCTGTGGTTGACCTGCTCGATGCCGGCGCTCTGTTCCTGCGATGCAGCGGAGATTTCGCCCATGATCTGGTTGACCTGCTGCACCGCCTGCACGATCTGCCCCATGGTGCTGCCGGCCTGCTGCACCAGGCTGGAGCCTTCGGCGACCTTGCCGACCGAATCATCGATCAGGTCCCTGATTTCCCTGGCGGCCGCCGCCGATCTTTGCGCCAGTGTGCGCACCTCGCTGGCGACCACGGCAAAGCCGCGACCCTGCTCGCCGGCACGGGCGGCTTCCACGGCCGCATTCAGGGCGAGGATGTTGGTCTGGAAGGCAATGCCGTCGATGACTGCGATGATCTCGGCGATCCTCTTCGAGGACGCCTGGATGGCTGACATGGTGCTGACGACCTGGCCCACTACGGCACCCCCCTGGCCGGCCACATCAGCCGCACCGCTGGCCAGTTGGTTGGCCTGGTGCGCATGCTCGGCGTTCTGGCGCACGGTGGCGGTCAGTTCTTCCATCGTGGCCGCCGTTTCCTCCAGGTTGGCGGCCTGCTGTTCGGTGCGGTCAGCAAGGTGTCCGTTGCCGCGCGAGAGGTCGCCGGCACTGCCGGTGAGCGTGGCCGACGCAGACTGGATGCTGCCGACGATGGCGGTGAGCTGGGCCACGGTAGTGTTGGCGTCGTCACGGATGCGCGCGTAGAGCCCGTGGAATTCACCGTGCATGCGCACGGTCAGGTCGCCGCGTGACAACGCCGCGAGCAGGTGCGAGATCTGTTCGATGCTGTACGCATTGGCATCGAGCAGGCCGTTGAGGCGTTCGGCCAGCTGCAGGAAGAACCCTTCCTTGCCGGCGGTGCCGACGCGGCCGCTGAAGTCGCCGAGCGATGCCGCTTCGACAATCTGGCCAAGCTCTTCCTCCACCTGCAGTTCAACGGTGCGGTCGGCCCATTCCACGACGAAGCCGTGGCGGTGCCCGGCATCGTCGATGATCGGGTTGACGATCAGGCGCATGCGGCGGCCGCCGACGCGGATCTGTGCGCGGTAGGTGCTGGTCAGGCCGTCGAGCAGCGCGGCCTGATGGGCCGGGTTGCGGTGGAAGATGTCGATGCTGCGCCCGAGCAGGTCGGTGGCATCGAACTGCGGCAGGTCGCGGCGCAGGTCGGCTTCGGCAGCGGCCAGCATGCGTTGCAGGGGCCGGTTGACGAAGACGATGTTGCGCTCGCGGTCGGCAATCATGACGTGGGTGGTGACAACGTCCAGCGCCGTGCGGATGCGCAGTGACTCGCCGTCGGCGGCATGTTCACGGGCACGCCGCTGCCGCAGCTGGTTGCCGGTCAGCACCAGTGCGGCGGCCAGCGAATCGCGCGGGAACCGTGCTGATTGCAGGCTGTCAGGCAGCGGCCGGTCTTCGGCCAGCCCGCGCGCCAGCTGGGCAAGTTGCTGGGGATCATGGCCGAGCAGCAGCAGCTGCCGACGCATCTGCACCGCCATCACCGACAGCAGGCCGGCCTCGACCACCACGTACAGTGCGTGCAGGGCCAGCACGCCCAGTCCACTGCCGCTGGCGAATACCGGATAGGGCAGGCCGCGCACCTGCAGCGCGTAGAACAGCGCGTGGTGCGCAGCAATCGCGGTGGCGGCGACCATGATCGGCAGCCAGTCGCGGTAGTACAGCAGCAGGGCAATCAGCACGATGACGGTGAAGTGGGTTTCCAGCTTCCCGTGCGTCTGGTGGATCAGCGTGGCCGACAGCACCATCCAGGCCAGGGCTACCGTACAGCGGCTGATGCGGGTACCGGGCAGGCCATGGATCTGCAGTGCGACCACCAGCAGGGTGGGCAGCGAGACCGCCAGCCATGGGCTCCATTGGCCGTTGTGTATGGCCAGGCCCAGCGAGGCCAGGACCAGACCCGCGGTGACGGCCAGGAACAGTCGGTCCGCGCTGGCCGACATGGCGCGCAGGAACGGCGGCGTTTCGTGGCCGGCCGGGGAAGAGGGGGGAGGGGAGAGTCCGTGCATGCGCTACTCCTTGCATGGGCATGGGGTGGAAAGAATGAGTGGCGCCTGCGGGCGGCGCAGCAGTTGACCAACCAGGGCGACGGCAGTGAGGGGGCTGCGGCTGCAGCCGGGCCCGAGCAGCGCTGGGCCGGCGTAGATCAGTCGCTGGTCGTGCAGGACCAGCCAATCGAAGGGCAGGGCGAGGGCGGTGTCGCGGGTGATGCCCCCCGGCGCGGGGACGGTGCCGATGGTGCAGGGGCAGTGGCCGGCCTGGCGCAGCAACACGGGGTGTTGGCGGCTGGCGGTGAGCATCGCCGGCGGGATCTGCGCGAGCAGCTGCGCGGCGGTCCAGTCGCCGGCTGCGCTCGCTTCAGTGCGGGCCGTCTGCAGCCAGAGGACGGGGAGTGTCCCGCCGAGCCAGGCGGCAAGCAGCGCGATGCCGGCCAGTGCTGGCCAGCGCGGGGCGGGTGCCCGTAGGGGTTCGGCGCTGGCGGGCATCATCGGGCCTGCTGGGGACGTTCTCAGATAGCGGCGTGACGGGGTGAAGCTGAAGGGGATGGATCACATGCATCCACGCATGTCGTGGATCCACCGGTTCACGGCATGGATCCATTGGGTTGAGGCCGATTTTCAGTAGATCCACGCCACGCGTGGATGCCGGGGTCGGGTGTCGGCGGGATGCATCC
>NZ_JBNNHG010000162.1:0-8022 GCF_050268705.1 Stenotrophomonas sp. NPDC077659
GCGCGCTTCGTTGTACAGGTGGTCGCGCAGCGGGCGGATCAGCAGGCGGTCGGTGTGGCCATCAAGGGCGGCCTGGATCATCACGGCGCGTTCGGCCACGGTCCAGGGGTTGCGCAGGCTGCGGGGGGTATCAGCCGACGGCCTGCGCCAGGCCGAGCAGCTGCCCGAGCCGATCTTCACCCCCTCGACCAAGGCCGCCGTGGGCGACCATGACGAGAACATCGATTTCGATGCGATGGTGAAGCAGGTCGGCGCCGATCTGGCCGAGCGCGTGCGCGATGCCACCCTGCGCATCTACAAGTTCGCTGCCGATTACGCCCGCGAGCGCGGCATCATCCTGGCCGATACCAAGTTCGAGTTCGGTACCGACGCCGATGGCCGCCTGTACATCATGGACGAGATGCTGACGCCGGATTCCTCGCGTTACTGGCCGGCCGACGAGTACGAAGTGGGTACCAGCCCGCCGAGCTACGACAAGCAGTTCGTGCGCGATTACCTGGAGACGCTGGACTGGGGCAAGACCGCCCCGGGCCCGACCATCCCGGCTGAGATCATCGAGCGCACCCGCGCCAAGTACGCCGAGGCGCTGCAGCGCCTGGCCGGGATCAGCGTCGACTGATCTCCCAGCGCCCCCGGCCCAGGCCGGGGGCGTTCTGATGCCGGCAACCACCCGCCCGGTAGAGTCGACCGTTGGTCGACTGCTCTTCGTTCCGATCGTGCAAAACCAGCGCTGCGCGCGATAGTCGACCAACGGTCGACTCTACCCCGCCGGCCGCGCCCGGTCGGTGCCACCCGGTTGGTGCGAGCCGGTCGCCACCGCACCGCCCGGTCCGGGCGGAGTATGCTGGCCGCATGCAGACCACCACCCAGCTTGCGCGGCCCATCGACCGCTACTTCGCCAGCTATTCAGACGACCACCGCAACGTCATCAACCAGCGCATCCATGTGGTGGCGGTGCCGGCCATCCTGTGGTCGGTGGTGGCCCTGCTGTGGTGCCTGCCGCCGCTGATCACCTGGTTCCAGTACGGCATCTGGGCGGCCTTTGCGATGTTCAGCGCCTGGTGCTTCTACAACAAGCTGTCGCGCCCGCTGGGCATCGGCATGCTCATCCAGTTCTTCGTGTTCGGCTGCCTGTGCCGCCTGCTGGAGGCCGAGATCGGCCTGCAGGCACTGCGCTGGCTGGCGCTGGGCGTGTTCGTGGCGGCCTGGGTCGCGCAGTTCATCGGCCACACGTTTGAAGGCCGCAAGCCCAGCTTCCTGACCGACCTGACCTACCTGCTGATCGGCCCGGCCTGGGTAATGGCCAAGGCGTACCGCAAGCTGGATTGGCGCTACTGACCACCCCCGTTTGCTGAACGGGTACAGACCGTCACCCCTGCTCCACGACCGACCTGCCAGCCTGCGATTCACGGGTGGCAGCGGCCTGCCTGCGCGCCTGCCTAGCCGCTCCCAGCCGTTGCCACGTGGGGCCGCAGGTGCCCATGCGAGCGCGTAGGGAACCGATCCGGCAAAGCCGACGCCCCTATCCCGCAAGGCCCCAAAATCGGTCTGCCGCACCGCAAAAAAGATGAATAGCGCATGTTACATGCCGTTTGTGGCCGTTACATGGGTTTCGGCAACATTTGGCTGACTGTTAGACTCAATGACCTGCTCGTGAATCATGGATTCCCTGCATGCTCCCCAGCCTGCCCCTGCTGCTGGCCCTGCCGTTCCTGATGGCAGTGGCTGTTGCGGCCTTCCCCCGTAGTTCCCGCTCGACAGCCGCCTGGCTGGCGGCGCTGGCGCCGTTGGGCGGACTGGCCATCCTTGGCTGGCTGACCCCAGCCGTGATGGGCGGGGAGATCGTTCGCAGCCTTGTACCCTGGCTGCCGCAGATCGGGCTGGATTTCGCCCTGCGCCTGGATGGTCTGGCATGGATGTTTGCCGGCATGGTGCTGGGCATCGGCGCACTGGTCGTGCTGTATGCGCGCTACTACCTCAGCAGCGAGGACAATGCGCACCGCTTCTACTGTTACCTGCTGCTGTTCATGGGTGCCATGCTGGGCATGGTGCTGTCGGGCAACCTGCTGCTGCTGATGGTGTTCTGGGAAATGACCAGCATCAGCTCGTTCCTGCTGATCGGCTTCTGGTCGCACCGCAAGGATGCCCGCGAAGGCGCGCGGATGGCGCTGGTGATCACCGGCGGCGGCGGCCTGGCCCTGCTGGGTGGCGTGCTGCTGATCGGCCGCATCGTCGGCAGCTTCGACCTGGACGTGGTACTGGCCGCCGGCGATCAGATCCGCGCCAGCGCGCTGTACCCCTACGCCCTGTTCCTGGTACTGGCCGGCATCTTCACCAAGAGCGCGCAGTTCCCATTCCACTTCTGGCTGCCGCACGCGATGGCCGCGCCCACCCCGGTGTCGGCCTACCTGCACTCGGCCACCATGGTGAAAGCCGGTGTGTTCCTGCTGGCGCGACTGCACCCGGCCCTGGCCGGCACCGACCTGTTCTTCTACACGGTCAGCGGCATCGGCGCGATCACCCTGCTGATCGGCGCCTGGAACGCGATCTTCCAGCATGACCTGAAGGGCCTGCTGGCCTATTCGACGATCTCGCACCTGGGCCTGATCACCCTGCTGTTCGGCCTGTCCACGCCGATGGCGGTCGTGGCCGGTGTGTTCCACATCCTCAACCACGCCACCTTCAAGGCCTCGCTGTTCATGGCCGCCGGCATCATCGACCACGAGACCGGCACCCGTGACATGCGCAAGCTGGGCGGGCTGAGGAAGCTGATGCCGTTCACCAGCGCGCTGGCGATCATCGCCTCGCTGGCGATGGCGGGCATTCCGCTGCTCAACGGCTTCCTGTCCAAGGAAATGCTGTTCGCCGAAGCACTCACCGCCGGTGGCCCGGGCATCATGCGCACGGCGGTGTCGATCGCCGCGCTGCTGGCCGGTGTATTCGGCGTGGCCTACAGCCTGCGCTTCGTGCACGACACGTTCTTCGGCCCCGGCCCGCACGATCTGGACCGCGTGCCGCACGAGCCACCGCGCTGGATGAAGGTGCCGGTGGAGATCCTGGTGGTGATCTGCGTGGCGGTGGGCATCGCCCCGGCACTGACCGTGGCCCCGGTGCTGCACGCCGCAGCCGGTTCCATCCTCGGCAATGCCATGCCCGAGTACAGCCTGTCGGTCTGGCACGGCTTCAACCTGCCGCTGGCGATGAGCGCCATCGGCGTGGTGGGTGGCGTGGCCCTGTACTTCGGCCTGCGCAAGGTAATCAACCTGCACGGCGTTCAGAATACCGCCACCGGCCGCAACGTCTTCCACGCGCAGCTGGATACGATTTCCGCGCTGGCCATGCGCCTGACCAACGGCATTGCCAACGGCAGCCTGCAGCGCATGCTGCTGGGCCTGGTGCTGGTGGCGATCACGGTGGCGGCCGCGCCCTACATCGCCAATCCGGCATCGCCCAACTGGACCAGGCCGCAGCCGATCCCGCTGCTGGGCTGGGCACTGTGGCTGGTGATGATGGCCTGTGCCATGGCCACCCTGCGCGTCTACAAGCAGCGCCTGCTGGCGGTGCTGCTGGTCGGTGGCGTCGGCCTGATGGTGGCGCTCACCTTCGTGTTCCTGTCCGCGCCGGACCTGGCCCTGACCCAGCTGCTGGTGGAGATGGTGACCCTGGTGCTGATGCTGCTGGGCATGAACTACCTGCCCGCCCAGTCCGGGCCGGAGCGGCCGCGCTGGCGCAAGCGCCGCGATGCGGTCATCGCCATCATCGCCGGTGCCGGCCTGGGCGCGCTGGCCTACAGCGCAATGACCCTGCCGCCCAACACCATGGCCGGCGAGATGCTCGCCCGCGCCCTGCCCGAAGCCTATGGGCAGAACGTGGTCAACGTGATCCTGGTCGACTTCCGCGGCTTCGATACGTTCGGCGAGATCACCGTGTTCGGCATCGCCGCGCTGGTGGTGCATGCCCTGCTGCGGCGCACGCGCATGGCCCCGGAGCAGATCATGCCCGGCCCGCCGATCAAACTGCCGGTGCCGGCCGACCTTGCGCAGATCATGTTCCCGCTCACCCTGACGGTGTCGATCTTCCTGTTCCTGCGCGGCCACAACGCGCCCGGTGGCGGTTTCATCGCCGGCCTGGTGCTGGCCGTGCCGCTGCTGATCCAGTACGTCATCCAGGGCACCGCCTCGGTCGAATCGCGCTTCGGTTTCGACTACATCCGCTGCATCGGCATGGGCCTGCTGATCGCCCTGCTCAGCGGCAGCGCCTCGATGCTGTTCGGCGTGCCGTTCCTGACCAGTGGCCACCTCGACCTCCACCTGCCGCTGATCGGCGAGGTGCCGCTGGCCAGCGCGATTGGTTTTGATATCGGCGTGTACCTGGTGGTGTTCGGCGGCGCCATGCTGATGCTGTCGATGATGGGCACGGTGAAGCCTTCGCGCACCCGCACCGCCCGCCGCGGCGAGATCGACCTGCAACGCCGTTCGGCCCGTACCGGGGAGATGCACTGATGGAACTCGCCCTGGCCACCGCGATCGGCGTGCTGACCGCCATCGGCATCTACCTGCTGCTGCGCGCACGCAGCTTCGATGTGATCCTCGGCATGACCTTCCTGTCCTATGCCACCAATCTGCTGATCTTCGCCGGTGGCCGCGTGGTGCTGGGCAAGGCGCCAGTGCTGAAGGACGGCGTGGACAGCCACCTGGGCAACTACACCGACCCGCTGCCACAGGCGCTGGTGCTGACCGCCATCGTCATCGCCTTTGCGATGACCGCGGTGAGCATCGTGCTGGCCATGCGCAGCCGCAGCGACAACCACAGCGACCACGTCGATGCCCACGAACCGGATGAGGACGCCCCGCCGCGTCGGGACGAGGACCACGCATGAACCATCTGGTGATCCTGCCGATCCTGATTCCGCTGCTCGGCGCCGCACTCTCGCTGTTCGTCGAACACCGCCGCTACGGGCCCAAGGTGCAGCGCGGCGTGGCCTGGACCGCCATGGCGGCGCTGGCCATGGCGGTGGGCCTGCTGTTCGCGCAGACCGCGGGCGGCGACATCAACGTCTACCTGCTGGGTGACTGGCCCTCGCGGCTGGGCATCGCGCTGGTGGCCGACCGCCTGTCGGCGTGGATGCTGCTGACCACGCTGTTGCTGGCCATCCCCTGCCTGATGCACGCCTGCTCGGGCTGGGACCGGCGCGCGCCGCATTTCCATGCGCTGTTCCAGTTCCAGCTGGTCGGCCTGAACGGTGCGTTCCTGACCGGCGACATCTTCAATCTGTTCGTATTCTTCGAGGTGATGCTGATCGCCTCCTACGGCCTGCTGCTGAGTGGCGGCCGCGGCCTGCGCATGCGCATCGGCCTGCACTACGTGGTGTTCAATGTCACCGCCTCGACCCTGTTCCTGATCGCGCTGGGGCTGTTGTATGCCTCGCTGGGCTCGCTGAACATGGCGGAGCTGTCGCAGCGCATCGCCGAAGTGCCGCCGGCGCAGCTGACCCTGGTGAAGGCCACCATGGGGCTGTTGCTGCTGGTGTTCTGCGCCAAGGCCGCGCTGATGCCGCTGTACCTGTGGCTGCCCGAATCCTATGCGCGCGCACCGGCAGCAGTGGCGGCGCTGTTTGCGATCATGACCAAGGTCGGCCTGTACGCCGTGCTGCGCGTGCAGATGCTGTGGTTCGGCGAGGACGCTGGCGCGCTGGCCGGCTACGGCCGCGACTGGCTGCTGTGGGCCGGCGTGACCACACTGGTGCTGGGTGGCCTGGGTGCACTGGCCGCAGCCCGGCTGCGCGTGCTGATCTCCTATCTGGTCATCGTCTCGGCGGCCACGCTGTTCATCGCCTTCGCGGTGGGCACGCCAAAGGTGCTGTCGGCCGGCCTGTATTACCTGCCGCACAGCACGTTCGTAGCGGCCGCCCTGTTCCTCGTCGCCGACCTGATCCGCCGCCGTCGTGGCGGCGCCAGCGACCGCAAGGAAGTGGTGGCACCGATGCCCGGCAAGGAAACGCCGGCCGTGCTGTTCCTGATCGGTGCGGTCTCGGTGGCCGGCCTGCCGCCGCTGTCCGGCTTCCTGGCCAAGGCCGCGCTGCTGGCCGGCATGCCGGCGCAGTACACCGGCGCGGTGTGGACGGCGGTGCTGGTCAGCAGCCTGCTGGTCATCATGGGCCTGACCCGCGGTGGCATCCGCCTGTTCTGGCGCGTGCCGCTGCCCGACCCGGACGCGCCACCGCCACGCAAGGCACCGCTGCGCCGCATCGAACTGTATGCCGCCTGCCTGCTGCTGGCCTATGGCATCGGCATGACCCTGGGCGCGGCACCGCTGATGCGCCATACCGATGCCATCGCCGCCCAGCTGCTGCAGCCGGCTGACTACGTGCAGCAGTTGCGTGCGACCCCGCCGGAGATCCGCCAGCCATGACCGCCAAGCGCTCATTCCGCCGCCGCGTGTTCCCCTCGCCCGCCCTGAGCATCATGGTGGTGGCGTTCTGGCTGCTGATGTCCGACAGCTTCACCCTCGGCCAGATCGTGCTGGGCGTGGTGCTGGGTGTGGTGGTGCCGCTGTTCGCCGCACGCCTGGACCGCGAGTTCGCCCGCATCGGTACGCTGCGGCCGGTGCCCAAGCTGCTGTTCGTCACCCTGTGGGACATCCTGATGTCCAACATCCGCGTGGCCATCCAGGTGCTCGGCCCGGAGCGCAACATCCACCCCGGTTTCATCTGGTTGCCGCTGGACATCGCCAACATTCACGGCATCGCCGCCCTGACAAGCATGATCACCCTGACCCCGGGCACCGTGTCGGCTGCGCTGAGCGATGACCGCAAGTACCTGCTGGTGCATGTGCTGCACCTGGACGACCCGCAGGACCTGATCGACACGATCAAGCGACGTTACGAAGCCCCGTTGATGGAGATCTTCCCATGACTGGATTCCAGATCATCCAGACCACCCTGGTGGTGTGCATGCACGTGGTCGGCCTGGCCATGCTGCTGGCCACCTGGCGCCTGCTGCGCGGCCCGACCGTGCCCGACCGCATCCTGGCACTGGACACGTTGTCGGTGACCGCCATCGCCGAACTGATGCTGTTCGGCATGTACCTGAACTCGGCGATCTACTTCGAGGCGGCGCTGGTCATCGCCATGCTCGGCTTCGGCAGCACCGTGGTGCTGAGCAAGTTCGTGCTGCGCCGGGACATCGTCGAATGATCACCTTCATCCAGATCGCTCTGTCGGTGCTGCTGCTGTTCGGCTGCTTCTTCATCCTCGTCGGTGCCCTGGGACTGGTGAAGCTGTCGACCTTCTTCAAGCGCCTGCACGCGCCGACCAAGGCCAGCACGCTGGGCGTGGGCTGTGTGCTGGCCTGTTCGGTCTGCTACCACATCTTCCTCGGCCAGGACCCGCAGCCGCGCGAGCTGCTGATCACCGTGTTCCTGTTCATCACCGCGCCGATCAGCGCCCACATGATGGCCAAGGCGGCACTGTCGCTGCTGATGGAAACCCGCCCCAGCCTACCCGGCAACGAGCGCGCCAAGGAAGAGCAGCTGCCGCCGCCGGAACCGCAGCGGGAAGAACGGTAGGTGCCGACCGTTGGTCGGCACGGCGCGTCATCCACGCATGGCGTGGATCTACCCGCGCGATCTCCAGCCCCAGCCACCGCCCGCATTGTCGGTAGGTGCCGACCGTTGGTCGGCACGGCGCGTCATCCACGCATGGCGTCGATCTACCCGCGCGATCTTCGGCCCCAGCCACCGCCCGCATTGTCGGTAGGTGCCGACCGTTGGTCGGCGCGGCACGTCATCCACGCATGGCATGGATCTACCTCACCCGCGCGATCTCCAGCCCCAGCCGCCGCCAGCATTGTCGGTAGGTGCCGACCGTTGGTCGGCACGACGCGTCATCCACGCATGGCGTGGATCTACCCGCGCGATCTCCAGCCCCAGCCACCGCCCGCATTGTCGGTAGGTGCCGACCGTTGGTCGGCACGGCGCGTCATCCACGCATGGCGTGGATCTACCCGCGCGATCTCCAGCCCC
>NZ_JBNNHG010000163.1:0-7960 GCF_050268705.1 Stenotrophomonas sp. NPDC077659
TGCTGCTGGTGCCTGCACTGCCGGCCACGCCGCTGCCCGAACACACGCTGGACCAGTTGCTGCGTGTGCTGCACATCGGCTTGACCGCGTGCTTCATCTGGTTGCTGGTGCGGGGCGTGGCGGCGGGTGAGCGCGCGATCCTGCGCAGCCATCCCATCGATGTGTCCGACAATCTGGAAGCACGCCGCATCCAGACGCAGACGCGCGTGCTCAGCCGGGTGCTGATGGGCGGCATCATCGTGCTCGGCGCATCACTGGTGCTGCTGACCTTCCCGATGGTGCAGAAGATCGGTACCGCGCTGCTGGCCTCGGCGGGCCTGATCGGGCTGGTGGCGGGTATCGCGGCCAAGCCGGTGTTCGGCAACCTCATTGCCGGCCTGCAGATTGCGGTGACGCAGCCGATCCGGCTGGATGACGTGGTGATCGTCGAAGGCGAGTGGGGCCGCATCGAGGAGATCGGCAGCAGCTACGTGGTGGTGCGTATCTGGGACGAGCGGCGGATGGTGGTGCCGTTGACCTGGTTCATCGAGAACCCGTTCCAGAACTGGACGCGGCGCAGTGCCGACCTGTTGGGCACCGCGTTCCTCTGGCTGGACTACCGAGCGCCCATCGCAGCGATCCGCACCGAGCTGGAGCGCATCTGCCGCGGTGAGCCGTTGTGGGATGGCCGGGTATGCGTGACCCAGGTGACCGAGACCAGCGAACGTGCGATCCAGGTGCGCCTGCTGGTCAGTGCGCGCAGCTCCGGTGATGCCTTCGACCTGCGCTGCCTGGTGCGCGAGCGGATGCTGGATTTCCTCGCCCGCGAACACCCACAGTCGCTGCCGCAGGTGCGCGCGCGCCTGCAGCAGGAGGATGAGTGGGACATGCCGCACGGGCCGCGTGCGCGCACGGCCGACGTACGTTCGCCCGGCGCGGAAGATGGTGAGGCGGCGATCATGCCGGGGGAGCCGGAGCCCTTGTAGAGCTGAGCCCATGCTCGGCTTCCCTGGTACGCGGCATCGGCAGCGCAGCCGAGCGTGGGCTCGGCTCTACAGGATCGCGGCTTACGGATCGCCGGCGTCGATCAGGGCGTCGGTGGCGAACTGCGGCGGCTGCCGTGCGCGGGTGCGCTGTTCATAGGCGTAGGCCATCTCGATCAGCTTCGGCTCGCTCCAGGCGGCGCCCATGAACAGCAGCCCGGCGGGCAGGCCATCGATCTGCCCCATCGGCACGCTCAGGCTGGGGTAGCCGGCCACGGCCGCCGCGCTGTAGCTTTCGCCGGGGAAATCGTCGCCGCTGCTGCGGATCGGCCAGGCGATGCCGGTGGTCGGTGCGACCAGACCGTCGAGCTGATGCGCGGCGAGGACGGCATCGATCCCTTCAGGGCCCGCCAGCCGGCGCGCATCGCTGCGTGCGCGGATGTAGGCGGGGTCGGCCAGGCCGGTGGTGGCGTCCGCCTCCTGCAGCAGCTGCTGGCCGAACAGGCCCAGTTCCTGCCTGGCATGGGCCTGGTTGAAGGCGATCAGTTCGGCCAGGCTGCGCAGCGGTGCCTTGTAGGTGCCGAAGTAGCGCTCCAGCCCGGCCTTGAACTCGTACAGCAGGACGGTGCGCTCAGCCTCGTCCCAGGCGCCCTGGTTGGGCATCGCCACCGGCACCACCACGGCGCCGGCGCGGCGCAGCTCGGCCACCGCCTGGTCCATCAGCGGTGGCATGCCGCGGTACTTCAGCAGTGGGGTCTGCAGCAGGCCCAGGCGCTTGCCGCGCAGGCCCTGCGGATCCAGCCGCGCGGTGTAGTCGTAGACCGCGCGCCCGGGCATGGTCGCGGTGGCCGGGTCGGCGTCGTCGCGGCCGGCGATGGCGGTCAGCACCGCAGCTGCATCGGCCACGCTGCGGGTCATCGGCCCGGCGGTGTCCTGGCTGAAGGAGATCGGGATGATGCCCTCGCGGCTGACCAGGCCGACCGTGGGCTTCAGGCCGACCACGCCGTTGATGGCTGCCGGGCAGACGATGCTGCCGTCGGTCTCCGTGCCGATGGCCACGCTGGCCAGGTTGGCGGACACCGCCACCGCGCTGCCGCTGCTGGAGCCGCACGGCGAATGGCTCAGACGGTATGGGTTGCGGGTCTGGCCGCCACGCGCGCTCCAGCCGGACACCGAGTCGTTGCCGCGGAAGTTGGCCCATTCGCTGAGGTTGGTCTTGCCCAGCACCACCGCGCCGGCCTCGCGCAGGCGACGTACCAGGTAGGCGTCCTCCGGATGGAAGCTCTGCAGTGCCAGCGAGCCGGCCGTGGTGGCCATCGGCGCGGCATTGATGTTGTCCTTCAGCAGCACCGGGATACCGTGCAGGGGGCCGCGCAGGCGTCCTGCACGGCGTTCGCGGTCGCGCTCGGCCGCTTCCTTCAGGGCATCGGGGTTCAGTTGCAGCACCGCGCGCAGGCGCGGCCCGGTGCGGTCCAGGGCGGCGATGCGCTGCAGGTAGGCGGCCGTGAGGGTGGCGCTGTCCAGTTCGCCGGCGATCATCCGGGCCTGCAGGTCGGCCACGTCGGTTTCGGCGTAGGGGAAGGGCACGTTGCTGCTGCTGGGTTCGGCGGCGTGCGTGGCCGGTGTTGCCGGACTGCAGCCCACGGCAAGCAGCGCGGGCAGGGCCGCGGTGAGGCAGGTCAGCAGGGAGGGCAGGAACGGGCGCATCGGACGGCTGGGTCGGCTCCAAACGTCAGTGTAGCGGCTGCTCAGTGGCGGCGCTTGCGCAGGTCGCGGGCCAGGACGTAGACGACGATCAGGTTGATCGCCAGCACGCTCCATGAGGCCCAGCCGGGGTGGCGGATGACCGCGTAGATATCGAAGGGCAGGTAGATCGAGGCGGTCAGGCAGCCGAGCCACGAGGCCCAGGCCCTGGCCTTCCACAGGCCCCAGGCTTCGACCAGGTGCAGCAGGCCATAGCCGATCATCGCCGCTGCGGCCAGGTGCACCGCGTCGGGACTGATCATGTTGAGCAGCGAGGGCAGGGTGCCGTGATCCGGGTCCAGGCTGAAACGCCGGATCAGGGCATTGACCCCATCGCGAAGTGGCTGCGGACCGAGCATTTCCAGCCCGGTCGCCGCCAACAGCGCCAGCATCGCCTTGCTCGCTTCGAGCAGGGCGATGACGTGCAGACCCGGATGCCGGTGCGGATCCGGGTTGTAGCCGTTCTGGCTCACAGTCTGCTGGCTCAGCCGCCGCGCGAAGCCTTCTTGCGGTCGCTTTCGGTCAGGAACTTCTTGCGCAGACGGATCTCCTTCGGGGTGATCTCGACCAGCTCGTCGTCTTCGATGAAGTCCAGGGCCTGTTCCAGCGAGTACTTGATCGCCGGGGTCAGCTGGATCGCATCGTCCTTGCCCGAAGCGCGCATGTTGGTCAGCGGCTTGGTCTTGATGGCGTTGACGGTCAGGTCGTTGTCCTTGGAGTGGATGCCGACCAGCTGACCTTCATACACGTTGTCGCCTTCAGCGGCGAACAGCTTGCCGCGTTCCTGCAGCGGGCCCAGCGAATAGGCGGGGGTGACGCCCGGCGCATTGGCGATCATCACGCCGTTGATGCGCTTGGCAATCGCGCCCTGTTCCTTCGGACCATAGTGGTCAAACACGTGGAACAGCAGGCCCGAACCCTGGGTGAGGGTCTTGAACTCGTTCTGGAAGCCGATCAGGCCACGGGCCGGGATCGAGTATTCAAGGCGCACGCGGCCCTTGCCGTCCGGCTCCATGTTCTTCAGCTGGCCCTTGCGGGTGCCCAGCTTTTCCATCACGCCGCCCTGGTGCACCTCTTCGATGTCCACCACCAGCTGTTCGATCGGCTCCATCATCTGGCCGTCGATTTCCTTGATGATGACTTCCGGGCGCGACACGGCCAGCTCGTAGCCTTCGCGGCGCATGTTTTCGATCAGTACCGACAGGTGCAGTTCGCCACGGCCGGAGACCAGGAACTTGTCGGCGTCTTCCAGCTGTTCGACCTTCAGGGCCACGTTGTGGACCTTTTCACGGTCCAGGCGGTCCTTGATCTGGCGGCTGGTCAGGAACTTGCCACCGGACAGGTCCTTGTTGCCGGCGAACGGCGAGTTGTTGACCTGGAAGGTCATCGAGATGGTCGGCTCGTCGACGGTCAGTGCCGGCAGCGCTTCCGGGGTATCCGGATGGCACAGGGTGTCGGAGATGGTCAGTTCCGGAATGCCGGAGATGGCCACGATGTCACCGGCTTCGGCAGTATCCTGCTCGATGCGCTCCAGGCCCAGGAAGCCCAGCACCTGCGCGACCTTGCCGTTGCGCTTCTTGCCTTCACGGTCGATGACGGCGACCTGCATGTTCTTCTTCAGGGTGCCGCGCTGGATGCGGCCGATGCCGATGACGCCCACGAAGTTGTTGTAGTCCAACTGGCTGATGCGCATCTGGAAGGCACCTTCCGGATCGACTTCCGGCTTCGGCGCGTGCTGCATGATCGCTTCGTACAGCGGGGTCATGTCGCCGTCGCGCACGGTGTCTTCCAGGCCGGCATAGCCGTTCAGGGCCGAGGCGTAGACGATCGGGAAGTCCAGCTGCTCGTTGGTGGCGCCGAGCTTGTCGAACAGGTCGAAGACCTGGTCGATCACCCACTCCGGACGCGCGCCCGGACGGTCGATCTTGTTGACCACCACGATCGGCTTGAAGCCCATCGCGAAGGCCTTCTGGGTGACGAAGCGGGTCTGCGGCATCGGGCCGTCCATCGCGTCGACCAGGATCAGCACAGTGTCGACCATCGACAGCACGCGCTCGACCTCGCCGCCGAAGTCGGCGTGCCCCGGGGTGTCGACGATGTTGATCCGGTTCTTGATGCCGGTCTTCTTGTCTTCCCAGGTGATGGCGGTGTTCTTGGCCAGGATGGTGATGCCGCGTTCCTTTTCCTGGTCGTTGCTGTCCATCACGCGCTCGGCGAGGACGGTACGCTCGGACAGGGTGCCGGACTGCTTCAGCAGCTGGTCGACCAGGGTGGTCTTGCCATGGTCGACGTGGGCGACGATGGCGATGTTGCGAAGGTTTTCGATGGACATACGAAAGGGGGCCAGTCGGCGCCGGATTTGGAAAAAGAAGTCCAACATTATACGTCGAAGTTGACGATTGGCGAAAACCTGCGTTTCCGGCCCGGCTGGAGGCCCGTTCAGGGGCCTGCCGGACTGCCTGAACGGCGGCCCCGGGGCGGTCCGGTCCATCTGCTTGGCCCATGGTCGTAGCCGCCGCCGCCACACGCCGGGTGTAAACTAGGTGGCTAGACGCATTCCCATCTGCAGCAAGGATCTTCATGTCCCTCATCGCCACTTTCGACACCACCCAGGGCCCGATCAAGGTCGAGCTGTTCGCCGACAAGGCCCCGCTGACCGTTGCCAACTTCGTCAACCTGGTCAAGCACGGTTTCTATGACGGCCTGATCTTCCACCGCGTCATCGCCGACTTCATGATCCAGGGCGGCTGCCCGCAGGGCCGTGGCACCGGCGGCCCGGGCTACAAGTTCGAGGACGAGAAGAACGGCGTGAAGCACGAGGTCGGCTCGCTGTCGATGGCCAATGCCGGCCCGAACACCAACGGCAGCCAGTTCTTCATCACCCACATCAAGACCGACTGGCTGGACGGCCGCCACACCGTCTTCGGCAAGGTCCTGGAAGGCCAGGCCATCGTCGATTCGGTCAAGCAGGGCGACGTGATCCATTCGATCACCCTGGAAGGCGACGTCGACGCCGTGCTGGCCGCCCAGGCCGACCGCGTCGCTGAGTGGAACAAGATCCTCGCCGCCTGATCCCCCTTCGAAACGGCCACCAGCAGGTGGCCGTTTCCCTGTTCCCCGCCGCCTGCCAGGCCTGCGAGCCACGCCCGCGGCGTTCCATCCAACGCTTGCAAGCAAGAGGAAACCCCCATGAAAGCACCCGTTCGTGTTGCCGTGACCGGCGCTGCCGGCCAGATCGGTTACGCCCTGCTGTTCCGCATCGCCTCCGGCGAAATGCTGGGCAAGGACCAGCCGGTCATCCTGCAGCTGCTGGAACTGCCGGTCGACAAGGCCCAGGCCGCCCTGAAGGGCGTGATGATGGAGCTGGAAGACTGCGCCTTCCCGCTGCTGGCCGGCATGGTCGGCACCGACGACGCCGAAGTCGCGTTCAAGGACGCCGACATCGCCCTGCTGGTGGGCGCGCGTCCGCGCGGCCCGGGCATGGAGCGCAAGGACCTGCTGCTGGAAAACGCCAAGATCTTCACCGCCCAGGGCGCGGCGCTGAACAAGGTGGCCAGCCGTGACGTGAAGGTGCTGGTGGTCGGCAACCCGGCCAACACCAACGCCTACATCGCCATGAAGTCGGCCCCGGACCTGAAGCCGGAAAACTTCACCGCCATGCTGCGCCTGGACCACAACCGCGCACTGAGCCAGCTGTCGAACAAGCTGGGCAAGCCGGTCGGTGGCATGGAGAAGCTGGTGGTGTGGGGCAACCACAGCCCGACCATGTACCCGGACTACCGTTTTGCCACCGCCGACGGTGCGTCGATCGCCGATGCGATCAACGACCAGGAGTGGAACGCCAACACCTTCATCCCGACCGTGGGCAAGCGCGGCGCGGCGATCATCGAAGCCCGCGGCTCGTCCTCGGCTGCTTCGGCTGCCAACGCCGCCATCGACCACGTGCGTGACTGGGTGCTGGGCAGCAACGGCAAGTGGGTCACCATGGGCGTTCCGTCCGACGGTTCCTACGGCATTCCGGAAGGCGTGATCTTCGGCTTCGCCGTGACCACCGAGAACGGCAAGTACACCTTGGTGAAGGATCTGCCGATCGACGACTTCAGCCAGAAGTACATCGACAAGACCCTGGCCGAGCTGGAAGAAGAGCGCGCCGGCGTCGCCCACCTGCTGGGCTGATACGGGCCTCGGCCGGCAGGTACCGACCGTTGGTCGGTGCGCCGTCCAGCACGGTAGGTACTGACCGTTGGTCGGTACGTGATCCAGAAGGTAGGTGCCGACCGTTGGTCGGTACCAAGCAACGGGGAAGCTCAGGCTTCCCCGTTTCTGTTTGAGAGATACAGAAACCGATGATCCACCTGCATTACATCGACGACGCACTGCTGGTGGCCGAGAAGCCGGCCGGCCTGCTGTCCGTGCCCGGCCGCAGCGTCGAGAACCAGGACTGCGTGGTATCGCGTCTGCAGGCGCTGTACCCGGATGCACTCACCGTGCACCGCCTGGACCAGGTGACCTCGGGGCTGCTGCTGCATGCGCGTGGCAAGGTGATGCAGGCGGCATTGTCGATGCAGTTTGAACAGCGCAACGTGCGCAAACGCTACGAGGCGGTGGTGCAGGGATTGCTGGCGGCCGATGCCGGTGAAGTGGACCTGCCGTTGATCGTGGATTGGCCGAACCGGCCGAAGCAGAGGGTCGATCACGAACGCGGCAAGCCGGCGCTGACGCGCTGGCACGTGTTGGCGCGTGATGCCCAGGCGCAGCGCACGCGCGTGGCGCTGGAGCCGGTGACCGGGCGCAGCCATCAGCTGCGGCTGCACATGGCCAGTCTGGGCCATCCCATTGTGGGTGACGTGCTGTATGGCGCGTTGCCGGCGCAGCGGGTGCATCTGCATGCGTGCGCGCTGGCCTTCACCCACCCGGTAACGGGTGCTGCGCTGGCGTTCGAGTCAGCGGCTCTGTTTTAGGCAAGAGGTGGGTTCGGCAGGGCTGCGCCCCACCTCTGACAGTTGGCCCGTTGCCAGTAGATCCACGCCATGCGTGGATGAAATATGTCAGATATCGAAATGAACCAGGGGTCAGAGCCGGTTGCGCAGGAACGGGATCCGACCCCGTGCGGTTCCCACAGATGTCAGATATCGAATGAATCCATCCACGCATGGCGTGGATCTACTGTGTCGAACCCACCAGCGCAGAATGCCGTTCCGACAGATCGCGGGAAACTGTCGAAGGCGGGGTGGGTCCGGTTGAGGGGGCGTGAG
>NZ_JBNNHG010000164.1:0-7914 GCF_050268705.1 Stenotrophomonas sp. NPDC077659
GCGCCCAGCGTCGCGGCGGCAGCGTAGCGTAGGGCCCGTGCAGGGGGCATCATGCGCGGACCGGCGATGCGTGGCCGTGGTCACCACCGTGATCCGGCCTTACGCGCGCGTTCCCGCGCCCGTGGTGAGGCGCCTTGCAGGGGAGTCCAGACAATGTCCCGTATCGGAACAGACGTGTTTCCCGCCGCCGCTCCCCGCGCCGGGACGCCTGCCGAAGACGTCTCCGACGTGGCGGCAGGCATCGAGCGCCTGAGCAATGCCGGCGCCGGAGTGCTGCCCGGCGTGACCAGGAAAAAGGCGCGGCCGGTGGCGGTTTCGCGCGCCGGTCCGCGCCTGGTCGATGTGGTCAGCACTTCGCTGCTGGCGGTGGCGGTATCGGTCGTCGCGCCGCCCCGCCAGGGCCGGGCAGCCCGCCGTCTACGCGCGGACCCGCACGGCCCGATGCCCACCAAATGAACGCCGTGGCCCTCACTGCCGGATCTGGCGGAGGTAATCGAACAGTTCGGCGTCGTTGGCCAGCCCCAGCTTGTGCATGGCATCGCTTTTCTGGCGGCTGATGGTGCTGATGCTCTTCACCTGCTGCTGCGCGATCTGCTTGATGGTCATGCCGGTGCCAAGCAGACGCAGCACCTCGTGCTCGCGCGCGGTGAGCGCCATCCCACGGCTCTCCGGATGGGCGAACCGGCCATTGCCGATCGAATCGATCAGCGCCTGCAGGCTGGGGCTCACATACGGGCGCCGGCGGTAGGCCGAGGCGATGGCTTTCGGAAGACTGTCGTGGTGGACATCGTGCTTGTCGACAAAGCCGAGCACGCCCGCATTCTTCGCGGCACGCAGCGCGCCCAGGTTGGTGGACACCGACAACAGCACGATCGGCAGCTCCGGGTGCTGGCGCCGGATGCGGCCCAGCATGGCCAGGCCGTCGGGAAGTTCGCCGCCGGCCATCGTGAAGTCGGTCACCAGGATGTCGCAGGGAGACTCGGAAAGCACCCTCAGCAGTTCTTCCGGTGTTGCGGCTTCACCGACAATCGTGCCGACCCCGGTGGACTCGATCGTGAACCGGGCGCCGATGCGAACCACCAGGTGGTCATCTGCCAGCACAACGCGAAGACCGTTCATGTGGATTCCCATGCATGCATGACCGGCACGAGGCTGTCACGGGCCATGTTCATAGCGTTCCACGCTTGTCGTGATCAACGCGATTGCATCAAGCACGGTTGCCATCGCGGTCGCCTCCGCTACCTCGGGCGAGCGCAGGTCCTGCTCGGCGCGGGTGCAGGCCTGGGCCGCCTGTGCCTGCCCCAGCATGGCCAGCGTGCCGGCAAAACTGTGCAGCAGATCGATCAGGGAGGGGCGGTCGGCGCGGTCCAGCGCCTGGGTCAAAGCCGTCAGATCCCGGCGTGCCGTCTGCAGGAAGGCGGCTCGCATCCGCGCCCGCACCGTCGCGTCGATGATCGGCGGCGTGATCGGCATGGTTCCCGGCGGTTCCCCGGACGAGGGCAATGCCGCCTGCAGCGATGCCAGGGCGACCGGCTTCAGCAGCAGCGTGGTGATGCCGGCCTCGCGCGCCCGTCGCGCGTCGTCGGTCATCGCCGTGGCGGTGACGGCCAGGATGGGCACGGCAGGGGCCTCCGCGCGGATCTGCCGTGCAAGCTGATAGCCATCCAGGCCAGGCATGTTCAGATCGGTCAGGACGATGTCGAACCGGCCTTGGCGCCAGCAGTGCCACGCCTGATTCCCGTCCGCAGCGGTGGTGACCTGCCACCCCAGCGCCTGCAACTGGTCCTGCGTGATTTCGCGGCTGATGATGTTGTCATCCACCAGCAGGGCGTGGCCCTGCGCGGATGAAGCCTGCGCGCCCGGAGCGGTCGAAAGTGGCACATCTGCGAGCGTCGTGGTCGGCGTTGCCGGAATCTCCACGTGGAAGACGCTGCCGCTGCCGGGTGTGCTGTCTACGCCAAGCGTTCCGCCCAGCAGGTTGGCGAAACGCTGGCACAGTGCCAGCCCCAGACCACTGCCGCCATGCTGCCGCGTGGTGCCTTCAGCCACCTGTACGAAGGGCTTGAACAGGTCGGCCAGGGCGTCGGCTGCGATGCCCGGCCCAGTATCGCGCACCGTGAAACGCAGCCATTCCTGCCCGTCCGGTCGCCTGTCGGCCTCCACACCGATGGCCACCGTTCCGGTAGCGGTGAACTTCACCGCATTGCCTACGAGGTTGTTGATGATCTGTGCCAGCCGGTGCGCGTCGGCGATGTAGGCCGGTCCCACCGCGTCATCTGCCTGCCATGCCAGGTGCAGGCCCTTCCCGCTGGCCTGCGGCCCGAACAGGCTTGCGGTCTGCTGCAGCAGAGCGCGCGGGTCGAACGGTTCCGGTTCCAGCACCATCAGCCCGGCCTCAATGCGCGACAGGTCCAGGGTGTCGTTCAACAGGCGCTGCAGGACGTTGGCTGCCGCGCGTGCACGCGCGACACGGGCCTGGGTTGCCGCCGGCATGGACGGGTGGGCGAGCAGTTCCAGATGACCCAGCACGCCGCTGAGCGGCGTGCGTATTTCATGGCTGATCATCGCCACGAAGGCGGTCTTGGCGTGGTCGGCCGCTTCGGCATCATGCCGGGCCTGCTCGGCATGCTGCCGTGCCTCGCGCAGGCGTTGCTGGGTTTCCTGCTGCGCGGTCACATCGGTCACCGCGCAGACCCAGACGCCGCGCTCCTGGTAACGTGCGGCGGCCACGATGGAATGCAGGTAGCGGGCAGGCTGGGCCGGGTCTGCGGAGGGCACTTCGAACAGGTGCTCCCGTTGCTGGCCGTCACCACGCTGCATCAGGTGGTCCAGGATCGCCTCCACGCAACCGCCGGGGCCGCCGGCCAGGTGCGCCAGGGCCTGGTTGTGCAGGATCAGCCGGCCGTCGTGCCGGTCCAGCAGGCACAGCCCCACCGGCGAGGTCTCGATCACGGTCCGGCTCAGCGCCTCGCTTTCGTGTACCCGTGCGGCCTGCGCCAGGGCCGGGCGCAGCACCCGCCGGTCCACAAGCAGCAGCAGCCCCCACAGTGCGGCCAGCAACGCTGCCAGCGCCAGGCCGCCACCGAGCAGGGCGGTGCGTTGCGCCGCCCACACATCGGCCCAGCGGTAGGTCCGCAGCAGCGTCCAAGCGACACCGTGCAACGGTGCGGAGACCATGAAGGTACGGTCGTCGGACAGCGGCCCGGCCGGGTCGATGCGCAGCACGTCGTTGCCCTGCCGGTCACGCAGTACCCAGCGTCCCGGGCCGGCTTCCTCCAAGCGCGTGCGCAGGCCCTGCAGGGATTCAAACGTGAGCCGGTTGACGAACGGCATGCCGCCGCTGTCCAGCCGCATCTGGGTGACCAGCGCGTCTTCGCCGGTGAACGGGTTGCGGCCGAAATAGGCGCGCACGCGGCCGTTGTGCAGCTGCAGTTCGGCGGTGGCGCCTGTGGAATGCCAGCCGGCATCGGCGGCCCGGGTCAAGGCGGCCAGGGCCTGTTCACGGCTCGCCACGCCCAGGGTGTCCAGCAGTTGGGCTTCCTCGCGCAGGCCGGCAATGGCGAACAGGCGCCCGCGCGGCTCGTAGGCGAAGGAAATCAGCGAGGTGGGCGAATCCTGCGCGGCCACCGTTGCGGCCATGTAGGCCGAATAGGTCTGCACCATGCCCAGGTAGGCGGCCTGTTCCTGCGCGGAAAGGTCCATCGGTCGTGGCGAGAGTGCCAGCCACGGCGTGGCCAGGGCGCCCGTCGCCAGGACCCGCACCTGGCCGTCCTGTGCCGCGAAGCGCTGGGCGATCGGCAGGCCGCTGGCGACCAGTGCGGGTTGCTGGGTGGCCCACAGGGTGGAATTGGTGTTCACGCTGGCCGCATAGGCGCGCCGGCGCTCGCCGATGTAGCGGTCCACCGCCTGCTGGCCACGCTGCAGGGCCTCGCGTTCGTCCATGTGCACGGTTTCCAGCCGCAGCCACAGGGCGGCGGCGCCTGCGGCCAGCAGCAGCACCGTCAGCACGGTGCCTCCCCCGAACAGCAGCCGGCGCTGCAGCTGTCGCAGGGTGGCGAGCACGGAGTCGGGCGATGACACCACGATGCGGACCTGCGAAGGAGAGCCTGGGGCAAGCCTGACCCGCAGGCTGCCGCCATGCAAGGGCATGCCCGACAATCGGGATGGCAGAAGGTGCATTTCCGGCATGGCTGAAATCTGCAAGTAATTTCATGGTCATGCCGGACGCAGGCGTTCACGCTATGCGCCATGAATCCGGTGTGCCCTCCAACTCCGACGGAACCGACCGTCCAGGTCCAACGCCTTGCGCGCGAGCAGGGCGGACTGCTGTCCGTCGCGGGCGGGGGACCGGTTGTGCTGGCCTCGCGGCGCTGGGCACGACCGCTGCCCGGCATCGATGTCCCGGCCGATGCGGCGCTGCTGGTCCTGGCCGCCAACGCGCCGCTGCAGATGCGCGGGCCGCAGCTGCAGTGCGCGCCCCTGCCGGATGCACTGCCGCGGATGCTGGCCTTCCACGACCACGCACTGGGCATCGAGCGTCCGCCGCCGGAGGATCCGCGCCAGCCGGCGTGGCTGTTGGTTCCGCAGGGGCCTTGGAACGAAATGTCGTGTCGCGATTGGCTGCTTCCGCAGATCATCGCGGCCTCCCCGACGTTCGAACGGTGTGCCGCGCTGTGGGCACGCAGCGAACGCTACCAGATCGTGCGCTTCGTGCTGGCCCATCCCGAACTGTCCGTGCAGCAGCTTGCCGCGCGCTATGGGCTGTCGTGCGCGCAGTTCCGGCGCGTGTGCCTGCGCGCGTTCGGCCGGCCGTTGAAGGAACAGCTGCGCCTGGTCCGCGCCACGCGCGCGCTGCAGCTGCATGCCGATACCGGCATCAGCTTCACCCAGGTGGCCACCGAAACCGGCTTCTCCTCGCCTTCGCATTTCTGCTGTGAAATCAAGTCGCTGCTGGGCAGGTCGCCGCGCGACATCTTTGGATCCCCCCGACGCTCGTGAAACGCTTGTCCCTGTTCGTGCCAGTCGTGCTGCTGGCAGCATTCGCCCTCCCGTTGCCCGCCACTGCCCAGCCGGCCGACTCCACTGCCGCCTCCACGCCGCTGGAAGGCACGCCCATCACCCAGCGCGGCACGCTGGCCGATGGCAGTCAGTTTGTCGCCCGTGGTGATGGGGTGTCCTCGCTGCTCAATGCGCTGGCTGCGCAGATGGACCTGCCGGTGGTGGTCAGCAACAAGGCGCAGAAGAAGCGTGTGGAAGGCCGCTTCGCACTGCGTGAGCCGCGCGCCGTGCTCAACCAGCTCAGCCGCGACCTGGGCCTGGTGTGGTACAGCGATGCACAGACGCTGTATGTCTACGACGCCAGCGAAATCCGCAACGCGCTCGGGCACCTGCAGCATGCGTCCGTCGCGGTGCTCAACGATTTCCTGCGCCGCACGCGGCTGGCCGACAGCCGCTTCCCGGTACGCGGCAACAGCGCCGACGGCACGTTCTATGTGACCGGTCCGCCGGTCTATGTGGACATCGTGCTCAATGCGGCGCGTTACCTGGACGAGCTGTACCGCGACGCCGACGCCAAGGCCGAGCATGTGGAAGTCATTCCGCTGCACAACAGCTTCGTCGAAGGCCGGCGCTATGGCATGCGCGACTGGCAGACAACGCTGCCGGGCATGGCCCGCATCCTGGCGACCATGCTGGGTGATGCGGGCGCGGCCATCGTCGTGCGCCAGCCGGAGACCGTGCGTACGCCCGCCGATCCCGACACACCGGTGGCCGCCGCGCCGCCGCCGCTGGCCGCCCAAGGCACACCGTCTGCCATGCTGCCGGTCCGCGGCAGCGGGGCGGCCGAGCCCCGCACCATCGTCGTGGCCTATCCCGAAACCAACAGCCTGCTGGTGCGCGGAACGCTGTCGGGCATCCAGAAAGTGAAGCGGCTGGTGGCCGAGCTGGACCTGCCGCGTCGCCAGGTCGAGCTGTCGCTGTGGATCATCGACATCCAGAAGAAAGAGCTTGATGCCCTGGGCGTCAACTGGAAGGGCGATGTGGGCGTGGCCGGCCGGCTGGGTGTGAGCTTCAACCTCAACGGTGCCAGCAGCACGCTGGACGGCCAGCGCTTCCTCGCCTCGGTCATGGCGCTGTCCGAACGCGGCAGCGCCAGCATCGTCTCGCGCCCGGTGCTGCTCACCCAGGAAAACGTACTGGCCCATTTCGACAGCAACAGCACGTTCTATGCACGGCTGGAAGCCGAACGTGCGGCCTCGCTGGAAGCGGTGACCTACGGCACGCTGGTAAGTGTGCTGCCGCGCGTGTCCGACGGCGGCGAAGTGGAAATGCAGCTGAAGATCGAAGATGGCACCGACAGTGGCAGCAACGTCGAAGGCCTGCCGGTCATCACCCGTACCTCCATCGATACCGTGGCGCGGGTGCCGCATGCGCTCAGCCTGCTGGTGGGCGGCTATACCCGCCAGGAGGCCAGCCGCACCCGCCAGGCGGTGCCGGGGCTGGGCCGCATTCCATTCATCGGCGGTGTCTTCCGCAACCGCGATACCCGCCAGCAGGAACAGGTGCGGGTATTCCTCATCCAGCCGCGCGTGCTGCACGGCGTACCGGCCGACGAAGGCATCTACGCGCCGGAGCGGCGTGGCTCGTTCGGCGAGCAGTACCAGCAGCTGCGCGAGCGCGTGGTGGAGGATCTCGATGGCCGCCATTAACACCCACATCGCACGGCCGTTGCCGGTCCCGCCCCGGCCCGCCATGCCCGCGCGGGGCACCGACCCGGCCGCCGAGGAGCGCGATACCGACCGCGCGCGTGGCCCCGCGCTGCGCAAGAGTGGGCTGATGCAGCTGCTGGACATGCAGGACGACCTGTCCGGCCTGGTATCCAGCATGCGCCGCACGCGGTCGGCCGATGCCGGTACCGACGACATCCGCGGGCAGGCCTGGCTGGACCACGTGCTTGACGAGCAGGCACCGCAGAAACTCGACCAGATCCGCCAGCAACTGCGCGCAAGCGGCACCCCCGACCTTCCGGCGTTGCGCGCGATGCTGGAAACCGTGTTCCCCGATTCCAGCGATCTGCTGGCCATCGTGCGCACGCTGCTGGCCGAGGCCGAGCTGGAGGAACTGCGCAGGACGCTGGCCGAACTGCATGCGCAGTTGACCGGCGACGAGGCCGCGCGCACCACCCGTGGCGGCCTCAACGTCGCGCTGAAGGCCCGCCTGCAGGCCCCGCGCCTGCGCGCCACCGCGCGCCAGCTGCGGCGCTCGTACCAGGAATTCCTGGCCGGCGGCGAGCCGATCGACACCTATGAACTGTGGATTGACCTGTACGGTTTCGAGCGCCGCAGCCAGGTCGTGGATTTCATCGAACAGGCCCTCGCCGCGGACATGTACGCACTCGATCCCAGTTGCTCGCGCCTGGAATTCGGACGACTGCTGCAGGCGGTGCGCCAGCTCACCACGCTGCGCTCGGCCGACCACCTGCTGCAGCAGCACTGCTGGAACGGCGCGCTGATGACGCGGCTGGGCGTGGACCAGCGGCAGCTGCTGGGTGCGTTGCTGCGCATGGTGCGCCAGGGCGGGGGACTGGCCGACCTGTTCCAGGGGCTGCTGGCCGGCGTCGCCTATGCGATGGCCGTGGACGAGAAGGCAGGCCTGGTGCAGGGCATGCGCCGTTTCCTCAAGGCACTGCCGCATGGCCTGTGGGCCGACATCGGCCTGCAGGTGCAGGCGCTGGAGGAAGTGGACGCGCTGCTTGACGTGGCACTGGCCCGCGAGCGCCTGCTCGGCGGCGCCCGGCACCGGGTGGAGGCGTGATGAACGCATTGACGCCTGCACCCTCCGGCCTGGGCCAGATCGCGCGTACCCTGCTGCGCCCCGAGCTGGCCCTGGTGATCCTCATGGCCGTGGTCATCGGCA
>NZ_JBNNHG010000165.1:0-2927 GCF_050268705.1 Stenotrophomonas sp. NPDC077659
GCGCACGACCTTGATGCCCACGGCCATCTTGCCCAGGGTGGCACCGCCGCGCGAGATTGTGCAGGGCTTCACCGGCCAGCAGGGCACCTTCCACGCCACTCAGATGATCGAGTACGGCACCCAGGTTGTCGGCGGCGTGACCCCGGGCAAGGGTGGCACCACCCATATCGACCTGCCGGTCTTCAACACCGTTGCCGACGCCGTGCAGAGCACCGGCGCCAACGCGTCGGTCATCTACGTGCCGCCGCCGTACGCGGCTGACGCGATCCTGGAAGCCGCTGCTGCCGGCATCAAGGTCATCGTCTGCATCACCGAAGGCATCCCGGTGCTGGACATGCTGCGCGTCAAGAACGTGCTGACCCGTTCGCATCCGGACACCGTGCTGATCGGGCCGAACTGCCCGGGCGTCATCCCCGGGTGAGTGCAAGATCGGCATCATGCCGGGCCACATCCACCAGCCGGGCAAGATCGGCATCGTGTCGCGTTCGGGCACCCTGACCTATGAAGCGGTCAAGCAGACACCGAAGTCGGCCTGGGCCAGTCCACCTGCATCGGCATCGGTGGTGACCCGATCAACGGCCTGAACTTCGTCGACTGCCTGAAGCTGTTCAACGAAGACCCGCAGACCGAAGGCATCATCATGGTCGGCGAAATCGGCGGTGACGCTGAAGAAGCTGGCGCCGAGTACATCAAGAACCACGTGAAGAAGCCGGTCGTCGGTTTCATCGCCGGTGCGTCGGCTCCGGCTGGCAAGCGCATGGGTCATGCCGGTGCGATCGCCTCGGGCGGCAAGGGCACGGCCGAAGGCAAGTTCGCCGCCATGGAAGCCGCTGGCGTCGTCACCGTGCGCTCGCCGGGCGACCTGGGCGCTGCCATCGCCAAGCTGGTCAAATAAGACCGGCATGATCGGTAGAGTCGACTGTTAGTCGACTGCTCTTCCCGCCGACTGCTGCAAAACAGAAAGGCCGCCTCCGGGCGGTCTTTCTGCGTCTGGCGCCCTGGCCATTCCGGTAACCCCATCCACGCATGGCGTGGATCTACTGGGGAATCGCAGCATTCCGGTTGGCCCCATCCACGCATGGCGTGGATCTACCGGGCGTGTCACAGGCATCGGCCGGTCGTGGCCCGGCGAGCGCTTGGCGCGGCGTTACAATGTGGCCATTGCAACCACAGGCTGGATTCCCATGGCTTCGATCCGCATCGCGATGGCGCAGTTCGATTTCCCGGTCGGCGATGTCGCCGGCAACACCGAGCGCATCATCGAGATGATCGGCCAGGCGCGCGAGGAGTACGGCGCCGAGCTGGTGATGTTCCCCGAGCTGGCGGTGAGTGGTTACCCCCCGGAGGACCTGCTGCTGCGCCCTGGCTTCCTGTACGAGTGCGAGCAGGCCATGGGCCGTATCGCCGCTGCGTGCCGCGGCATCACAGCCGTGGTCGGCTGGCCGCAGGCCGCCGGCGCGGTGGTCTACAACGCGGCCAGCGTGCTGCGTGACGGTCTGGTCGAGCGCACCTACCGCAAGCGCGAGCTGCCCAACTACGCCGTGTTCGATGAACGCCGCTATTTCGACGTTGACCCGGATGGCGGCAGCTGCGTGTTCGAGGTCAATGGTGTGCCGGTCGGCCTGCTGATCTGCGAAGACCTGTGGTTTGCCGAACCGCTGGCCGACACCGTCCGCGAGGGCGCGCAGCTGGTGGTGGTGCCCAATGCCTCGCCCTACGAGCGTGGCAAGCATGCCCAGCGTGACGCCGTGCTGGCCGCGCGCACCCGCGAGAGCGGGGCGGCGATCGCCTACCTCAACGTGGTCGGTGGCCAGGATGCGCTGGTGTTCGACGGCGCGTCGGTGGTGGCCGATGGCGATGGCACCGTGCACCCGGCGGCGGCGGCGTTCGTGGACCAGTGGCTGGTGGTGGACTACGACGGCCAGACCCGTCGCTTCCTGCCGCACGTGTGGATGGATGACGGCGACGAAAGCATGGATGCGCTGGCCTGGCGCGCGGTGACCCGCGGCATCCAGGATTACTGCGGCAAGAACGGCTTCAAGAAGGTGTGGCTGGGCCTGTCCGGCGGCATCGATTCGGCCTTGGTGCTGGCCTTGGCGGTCGACGCGATGGGCGCGGAGAACGTCACCGCCGTACGTCTGCCGTCGCGCTATACCGCCGGCCTGTCCAACGACCTGGCCGCCGAGCAGTGCAAGGCGCTGGGCGTGAAGCTGGAGGCGGTCTCGATCGAGCCGGCGTTCAAGGGCCTGATGGAGTCGCTGGCGCCGATGTTCGAGGGCACCACCCCGGACGTGACCGAAGAGAACCTGCAGTCGCGCAGCCGCGGCGTGATCCTGATGGCGCTGGCCAACAAGTTTGGCGGCCTGTTGCTGACCACCGGCAACAAGAGTGAGTACGCGGTGGGCTATGCCACCATCTATGGCGATATGTGCGGTGGCTACGCGCCGCTGAAAGACCTGTACAAGACCGAGGTGTTCGGTCTGTCCAAGTGGCGCAACACCGTGGGCGGTGCGCCGGTGATCCCGCCGGCGGTGATCAGCCGCCCGCCGTCGGCCGAGCTGCGCGACAATCAGCTGGACCAGGACTCGCTGCCGGCCTACGACGTGCTGGACGGTATCCTTTACCGCTACGTGGACCAGGAGCAGTCGCGCACGGAGATCGTGGCCGCCGGTTACGACGCGGCCGTGGTTGACCGCGTGCTGCGCCTGGTGCGTATCAGCGAATGGAAGCGGCACCAGGCCGCACCGGGACCGAAGGTCTCGCGCCGGGCATTCGGGCGTGAGCGCCGGTACCCGATCAGCAACGGCTACAAGGGCTGAGGCTGGCGCTATCGGAGGACAGGTAGTGCCGGCCGCCGGCCGGCAACCCGATGCGCCGTGCATCCACGCATGGCGTGGATCTACTGTAGAGCCGAGCCATGCTCGGCG
>NZ_JBNNHG010000165.1:3024-7774 GCF_050268705.1 Stenotrophomonas sp. NPDC077659
ACCACGCATGGCGTGGATCTACTGTAGAGCCGAGCCATGCTCGGCTCAGAGACATTCGAGCATGGCTCGACTGTACATTTCGGGCTATCCACGCATGGCGTGGATCTACTGTGCCTCGTCCAGCAACCGCTCCAGACCCGTCGCTTCGGCCGCTTCATCGAACCGCCCATCGCCCAGCCGCGCGCGCACGAACGACAGACCATCGGCTGCAGCGGCATCCAGCGTGCCGCGGTGGTCGACCGGATAATGGCGGAATGCGACCGGCTCGCCACGCAGGGTCAGGCCCGCGGCATACAGCAGGGTGGTCAGGTAGGGCACGTCACGGTCCTGGTTGCCGTGCGCCAGCATCAGCGGCTGGCTGAACCCCTTCCGCGGCACGCCCAGATAGTCATGCAGCACGAACCAGATGCCGGGTACCTGGGTCAGCGGCGTGGTGAACATCGAGCCGGTATCGGCCCCTTCCAGGGTCGCCGCCAGTTCGCCCAGGCACTGCTCGCGCGCCATCGCCACCCGCGCACGCCCTGTATCGCTCAGCACCTTGTCGATCTGCGGCGCGAGCTGCAGCAGGCCATCAAGCAGGTAGGCGTGGTACGCGTTGATGGCGCCGGCATTGGCGGTGCGGTTGTCCGGCTTCATGACCAGCGCGGTCAGTTCCACGGCCGTGGGCGTGCCGGTGGTGAAGCTGCCGCGGTACTGCAGTGAAGGGCCGCCGTAGGCCGTGGCCAGATGACCGGCCGTCAGCGCGGCCGCACCGCCCTGGGAGTGGCCGACCGATACCCAGCGCGGCGACAGTGCGGTGGTGCCCAGATAGTGGCGGCTCGCCTTGACCAGATCGATGATGTTGCGTGCGGAGGTGGTGACATGCAGGTAGGCATGGTCACCCGGGCTGCCGAGCCCCTGATAGTCGGCGGCGACCACGGCGTAGCCCTGGCCCAGGAACTGGTCGAGGAAGCGCCCGTCGCGTTCGGGTTGGTAGGGGCCCGATACCGACGGTGCGCAGTGGTCGGCGATGCCCTGGGTGCCATGTGCCCAGGACACCACCGGCCAGCCGCCTACCGGCGGCGCCCCCGCGGGCAGGTACAGCAGGCCGGTGCCTTCGGCCAGCTGGCCGTGCTGGTCCGGGGTACGGTAGTGGAGCTTGTAGGCCTGCGCGGCCTGGGAGGGCACCCAGCTGGCGCGGTAGGGCGCGGCTGACAGCAGATCGCCCGGAGCCGCCGGGGCGGCGACAGCGGGGCTTGATGCCAGCCCCGCGAGGGCGGCGGCGATCAGCATCGGGGTAAGCCGGAAACAGCGGAATGGTCGGGACATGCGGGCTCCTTGCCGGCCGGGATGGCCGTTGCGCCGCAGTGTGGAGGTGCGCCACTGGTGCTGGCTGCGAACGACGTCGCAAAGGCCGGGGATTCGTAGAATTCCTAGGTGCCGGTTGCCAGACAAAAGGAAAGGGCCCCTTGCGGGGCCCCTTTCTTATTTCTTTTCCAGCCGCGCGTTGCGCTGGCCGGTACTGGCCGACTTCTCGCCGGCGAACGGGTTCAGCTTGCGGATCATCCACGGGTACTTCGGCCACTTGCCTTCCAGCCACGGGTGGGTCGGCTGGTTCAGGGTCAGCACGCGGCGGGCGTCATCGGCCAGGGTCGTGTTGCCCAGATGGGTATAGGACTCACCCAGCACGGCCACGGCGTCGTACTGGAAGGCGCTCTGCGGGTAGGTTTCCAGCAGGTAGTTGGCGCGGCCGGCGGCCGACACGTACGCACCGCGGCGCAGGTAGTACAGCGCGTTGTCCAGCTCGTGCTGGGCGAACACGTCACGCAGCTCGATCATGCGCTGGCGCGCGTCGGCGGCGTAACGGCTGTTCGGGTAGCGGTCCACCACGATGTTGAAGTCCTCATACGCCTGGTGCGGCGTGGACAGATCGCGGCGGCTGGGGTCCAGTGACCATACGCGACGCAGGAAAACCGTATTGCGGTTGGAGTTGGCCAGGCCGCGCAGGTAGTACAGGTAGGCGATATTGCGGTGGGTCGGGTAGGTACGGATGAAGCGGTCGATGCTGGACACTGCGTCATCGTGCTTGCCGGCCTTGTACTGGGCGTAGGCGGTTTCGATCATCGCCTGCTCGGTGTACGGGCCGTACGGGTACTGGGCCACCAGGCGGCGGAAGCTGGCTTCGGCGCCGCTCCAGTTGCCACCCTGCATCAGCTTGTGGCTCTTGTCGTACAGCTGTTCGACCGGCGTTCCTTCATCGGGGCGATCACCCTTCTTGGCGCCGCGATGGCAACCGGTGGCGGCGATGACCAGCACCAGCAGCAGGGCGGTGAGGCGGACGGGCGCAGAGAGCATGGAGGAGCGTCGGATCATGGGGTCAAGGCGGGACGCGTCTGGAATACGAAGGGTCGATGATAGCCTAGTGTCCTGTCCAGCGACTGAAACCGGTCGACCGGACCCCAAAATTTCGAAGATACCCCCCTGCCATGTCTGAACAACCCTCCGAATCGGCCCGCCAGGCCATCGTCCCCGACACCTCCGCCGGCCGTCGTTTCGACGCGGTCGTGGCCGAGCTGTTCCCCGAATACTCGCGCTCGCGCCTGACCGAATGGATCAAATCCGGCGACGTGCTGCTGGACGGGGCCCAGGCCCGCCCGCGTGACCCGCTGCGCGGTGGCGAGGTCGTTTCCCTGAAGGTGGTGCTGGATACCCAGACCGACGCCCAGCCGGAGGACATCCCGCTGGACGTGCTGTTCGAGGATGAGCACCTGCTGGTGATCAACAAGCCGGTGGGCCTGGTGGTCCACCCGGGCGCAGGCAACCACAGCGGCACCCTGGTCAATGCGCTGCTGTACCGCGACCCGTCGGTGGCGGTGCTGCCGCGCGCCGGCATCGTGCACCCCCGGGACAAGGACACCAGTGGCGTGATGGTGGTGGCGCGCACCCAGGAAGCGCAGACCGCACTGGTCGAGCAGTTGGCCGCACGTGATGTGCACCGCCAGTACCTGGCCATCGTAATGGGCTCGATGGTGGCGGGCGGTACCGCCGATGCCCCGATCGACCGCCACCCGCGCGACCGCCTGAAGATGGGCGTGCGCGAGGACGGCAAGGAAGCGATCACCCATTACCGCCTGCGCGAGCGCTTCCGCGCGCACACCGCACTGGAATGCCGCCTGGAAACCGGCCGTACCCACCAGATCCGCGTGCACATGGCGCACATCCGCCACCCGATCATCGGTGACCCGCTGTACGGCGGCGCGCTGAAGCTGCCCAAGGGTGCCAGCGAAGAGCTGGTTGCCGCCCTGCGCGGCTTCAAGCGCCAGGCCCTGCACGCCGAGACCCTGGAGTTCGTGCACCCGATCACCGGCGAGCAGGTGCGCAATACCGCGCCGGTGCCGGCGGACATGCTGCACCTGATGAAGGTGCTGCGCGAGGACAGCGCGGCCTTCGCCGAGCGCGAGCGGGACCGCTGGTGATGGACGCCGCGCTGCCGCTGCTGCAGGCCGACTGGCCGGCGCCCCCGGGCGTCCGCGCGCTGACCACCCGTCGGCATGGTGCGGGCATCTCGCCGGCGCCGTTCGCGCAGTTCAACCTGGGCAACCGGCACGCGGCCGATGGCGATACCCCGGCCAATGTCGAATACAACCGGCAGCTGCTGCAGCAGGGTCTGGCCCTGCCATCGGCACCGCACTGGCTGCGCCAGGTGCACGGCACCACCGTGCTGCGCTTCGACGCAGCGCCGGTGGCTGGTGCAAGCGAGCCGGTGGCCGATGCCGCGGTGACCTCGGTGCGCGGCGTGGTGCTGGCCATCCTCACCGCCGACTGCCTGCCGGTGGTGTTCGCTGCGGCGGACGGCAGCGAGATCGGTGCGGCGCATGCCGGTTGGCGTGGCCTGGCCGACGGCATGCTGGAAGACACCGTGGCCGCCATGAACACCGCCCCGGCGCAGCTGCGCGCCTGGCTGGGCCCGGCGGCCGGCCCGCAGGACTATGAGATCGGCGAAGCGGTCTACCACGCCTTCGTCGGCCACGACCCGGGCGCGGAAGCGGCCTTCGTGGCCACCCGGGAAGGGCACTGGAAAGTGGACCTGTTCGCCCTGGCCCGGCAGCGGCTGCAGGCGGCGGGGCTGGAGGCCAGCAACATCCATGGCGGCACGGTTTCGACCATGGCCGATCCAGATCTGTACTCGCACCGCCGCGACCGCCGTACCGGGCGCATGGCGACCCTGGTGTGGATGGGATGAAGCCGGTTGGCGGTCCCAGCCAGATGGCGGTGATCGTCTTCGACGGCGTCTGTGCGCTGTGCAGCCGCTGGGTGCGCTTCCTGTTGCGGTTTGACCGGCGCGGGCGCTACCGCTTCGCAGCCATGCAGGGCGTGCAGGGCAGTGCGCTGCTGCGTGCGCACGGGCTGGACCCGGCCGACCCGCTGTCGTTCCTGCTGGTGGATGCGCAGGGCGCCTGGACCGACACCGACGCGATCCTGCGCGTGGTGACGGGGCTGGGTGGCCTGTGGCGCGTGGCCGGCGTGCTGCGCGTGCTGCCGCGTGCCTGGCGCGACGTGGCCTACCGCGCGCTGGCGCGCAACCGCTACCGCTGGTTCGGCCGCCACGACACCTGCTACCTGCCCAGCCCGGAACAGGCCACGCGCTTCCTGGATTGACCGCCGCCGTCTGCTCTTTTGTAGAGTCGAGCCATGCTCGACTGCTCCACCATCAGTGATTTCGCCCCGATCCCGCTTGCACCGGCGCAGTGGCAGACGCTGCAGGATGCCT
>NZ_JBNNHG010000166.1:0-7736 GCF_050268705.1 Stenotrophomonas sp. NPDC077659
CCCGCCCGAGGCATGCCTCGGGCCCATGCGGCTCACGCCCCCGCAACCGGACCCACCCCGCCTTCAACAGTTGGCCGCTGCTGCTGGTTGCTGCTGCTGGTGGGTGCCGACCGTTGGTCGGCACGGGGTTGGATGGAAGGCAAAGGCGTATTGCGCGACGGGGGTCACACTCCTTAGGCTCCCGCGCCATGCGGGCCAGGGTGGCCCGTGGGGGGATCCATGCGAAGGATATGGATGTTGCTGCCGCTGCTGGCGGCGGCAGGTGATGCGTGCGCGCAGCGTGTCTACAAGTGCAATAACGGCGGTCGTACCGCCTACCAGGCCCTGCCCTGCCGGGCAGGACACGGGGGTGACGCGGCCGATCGTGCGCGATCCCAAGCTGAGCTGGCAGGAATCGGAGCGCGTAGAGCGCGATCTCCACGATGCGCGGCGGCAGCTGCAGGCCAACGCCGGCCGTACTGCGGCACAAGGCTCGGGCACGGCCATCGAGGCCGCCAGCAACGCCGAAGCATGCGACAAGGCGCGCACCCGCCGCGAGATGGCCGAGTGGTTTGGCACACGCACCGCGATGCGGCAACTGGATCAGGACGTCAGCCGCGCCTGCGCATCGCGTTGAAGGCCAGCGCCCATTGCCCGGCGCACTCACACTTGATTAACAAAATGAGAATGCCTATCATTTACTGATCGGTTGTACGCTCAGCCACTTGGCGCCTCCACCGCGCTTCCGCCCGTGTACATCCCCGGCTCCTCGTGCGCCGACGGCCTTGGCCGTCAGCGCGTGGCGATGGGAGATGCCTCGGGTCGCGCGATTCCGCGCAGGCGCCCGCACGCATGGATTCCATCGCTGATGTTTCTCTCCTGCATGGAATCGCACTGTATGGCCCGACCGAACATCCCCGTCGTTTCACCCCTGACGCTGGCCCTGGCCACGCTGTTGTGTGCCCCGCTGGCCCACGCCGATGCACCGTCCGCCGCCGATGCGCGCACGCTGGACACGGTGAAGGTGACCGCCGACGGCGAAATCCAGAACAGCTACACGGTGAAGAACACGCGCAGCGCGACCAAGCTGGACCTGTCGCTGCGCGAGACGCCGCAGTCGGTCACCGTCATCACCCGCCAGCGGCTGGATGACATGGGCCTGTTCTCGCTGTCCGACGTAATGGGCCAGGTGACCGGCGTCACCGTGTCGGTCACTGACAGCGAGCGCATCAACTACGTCTCGCGCGGCTACACCATCGAGAACTTCCAGATCGATGGCATGCTCAACACCTTCGGTGGCTCGATCAAGACCAACACCGACAACGTGATCTACGAGCGCATCGAAGTGATCCGCGGTGCCACCGGCCTGACCACCGGCGCCGGCGATCCGTCGGGCACCATCAGCATGGTGCGCAAGCGCCCGACCGATACGGTGCAGATGGGCGCCAACCTGATCCTGGGCCGTTGGGGCAACCAGCGCATGGAAGTCGACCTGGGCGGCCCGATCGCCTGGGACGGCCGCATCCGCGCACGCGTGGTCGCCGCCAAGCAGCAGAGCGATTCGTTCCGCGATGTCTACAAGCTCGACAAGGACGTGTTCTACGGCATCGTGCAGGCAGACCTGACCGACAGCACCCTGTTCGAACTGGGCTACGAATACCAGTCGCCGCGCACCACCGGTGTCACCTGGGGCGTGGTGCCGTACTGGGGCGCCGATGGCAACCCGGCCAACCTGCCGCGCTCGACCAACCTGTCGGCGTCGTGGAGCAGCTGGCCGATGGTGGAAAAGACCACCTTCGCCCGCCTGGAACAGCAGCTGGGCAATGGCTGGTCGCTGAAGGGCAACGTGACCCATGCCGTGCGCGATACCGACGGCAGCGTCTGGTACGGCGCAGCCGGCAACCCGCGTCCGGACGGCACCGGCGTAACCGCCTATGTCTCCCACTTCAACGAACACAGCACCATGGACGTGTTCGACGTGAATGTCGGCGGCCCGTTCCAGCTGTTCGGGCGCGAGCATGAACTGGTGTTCGGCCTGGGCCAGGCGGTGCGCAGGGGCGAATCGGAGGCGACCTCGTTCGATACCAGCGCGCCGGGCTACATGCAGGTAGCCGACTGGCGCAACTGGACCGGTGACGTACCGGTGCTGCCGGTCACCCGCTACGGCCGCCTGGCCTCGGAAAACGAACTGCGCCAGCGCGCCGCCTACGTGGCCGCGCGCCTGCGACTGGCCGACCCGCTGCTGGCCGTGGTCGGCGCCCGTTACGGCAGCTGGGAAACTCGCCAGTGGGCCTACGGTTACGATGCCGACGGCAACCGCAACCGCACCACCCGCACCGGCTACAAGCCCGACGACATCCTGACCCCGTACGCTGGCCTGGTCTACGACTTCAACGACATGTTCAGCGGCTATGTCAGCTATACCGACATCTTCAAGCCGCAGAACTACCGCGACCGCAACGGCAACTACCTGGAGCCGGTGGTCGGCGACATGTACGAGGCCGGCGTGAAGGCCGAGTTCTTCGGCGGCCTGCTCAATGCCTCGGCGGCGGTGTTCGAAGGCAAGCAGGACAACGTGGCTGAGATCGACGATTCGGTGCCGCTGAACTCGCTGCCCGATGGCGGCCAGGCTTACCGCTCCACCGGCAAGGGCAACAAGGTGAAGGGCTGGGAAATCGAAACCCAGGGCAGCATCGGCGAACAGTGGAACGTGTCGGCCGGCTTCGCCCATACCAAGATCCGCAACGCCGCCGGCGTGCTGCAGCGGACCACCACCCCGCAGGACACCTTGCGTCTCAATGCCAGCTGGCGCCCCGGCGGTGCCGACAGCCGCTTCTGGCTGGGCGGCGGCGTGACCTGGCAGAGCAGCATCTGGAACAACAGCACCAAGCCGGTCGCCACGGGTGGCACGCAGAGCGCACGCATCACCCAGGACGCCTTCTACCTGCTGAACCTGGCCGGTGGCTACCGCTTCAACGAGAACTTCAGCGCCCAGCTCAACATCAGCAACCTGCTGGACAAGAAGTATTACAACAACGTCGGTTTCTACAACGGCGTGTACTGGGGCGAGCCGCGCAACGTCAGCGTGACGCTGCGCTGGAAGCTCTGATGACCTGATGGATGGCGCCGGTTCTGCGACCGGCGCCCGGCCACGGATGGCCAACCCCGGCGCGCTTCGGTGCGCCGGCCTTTCTTCCAACGAATCTGCAGGACCGCCGTGGACCGCTCGCCCGAACTTGCCAGCTCCCGCCTCAGCACCTTCTTCGCCAGTGAGCGCTGGGGAGTGCTGTCCCGTTCCCTGGCCGCGATCTTCGGCGGCTATGCGCTGGCCTCGATGACCAGCGTGTTCTGTGCCGTGGCCCTGCCCACCGCGCGTGGACAGGCCGTGCTGACCGGCATGCTGCTGGCCATCGTGGTCGCCGCCTGCGCCGCGTTGTGGGCCTTCGCCACGCGCAGCGCGCTGCGCGCCTGGGTCGGCATCGTCGGTCCCACCCTGCTGCTGGCGGCCGCGTCGCGCCTGCTGGGGGCCTGGGCATGAAGAACGGATTCCGCCAGTCGATGGCCTGGCTGCACACCTGGACCGGCCTGCTGGTCGGCTGGCTGCTGCTGCTGATCTTCATGGCTGGCACCGCCAGCTACTACCGCGAGGAGATCAGCCGCTGGATGCGCCCGGAGCTGCCCAGCGCAAAGGTCAGCACTGACGTGGCCGCACAGCGCGCCATCGACTTCCTGCAGGAAAAAGCCGGCAACGCCGAGATGTGGTACGTGACCCTGCCACAGCCGCGCAACCCGGCCATGAGCACCTTCTGGCGTGTGCCGGCCGACCAGGCCGACCCGTCCAAGGGCCGCCGCGGCGCCTTCGGCGATGCCACGCTGGACCCCAACACCGGCGGCGAACTGAAGGCGCGCGACACCCGTGGCGGTGATTTCTTCTACCGCCTGCACTTCGACCTGCACTACATCCCGGTGTACTGGGCGCGCTACCTGGTGGGCTTCTGCGCGATGTTCATGCTGGTGGCGATCATCACCGGCGTCATCACCCACAAGAAAATCTTCAAGGACTTCTTCACCTTCCGCAAGGACAAGGGCCTGCGGTCGTGGCTGGATTTCCACAACGTCAGCGCGGTGATGGCCCTGCCCTACCACGCGATGATCACCTATACCGGCATCGTCACGTTGATGATCATGTACCTGCCGTGGGGGGTGAAGGTGGCCTATCCGCAGGACGAGGACAAGTTCTTCGCCGAGGCCTTCGGTGGCATGTCCGAGGTAAGCGCACCGGCCGAAGGCCGCGCCGCAGCGCTGCCGATCGCGCAGCTGCTGGACAGCGCCCGCGCCCACTGGAAGGGCGTGGAGGTGGCCGGTTTCACCGTGACCCACCCGGGCGCCGCCAACGCCGTCATCGACATCCGCCAACGCGACGGCAAGCGGCTGTCCACCGATACGCCGGCGCTGCGCTATGACATGGTGAGCGGCGCACTGCTGGAAGAAAGCCCGCCCTCTGGCGCTGCCACCGCCACCCGTGGCGTTATGTACGGCCTGCACCTGGCCCGCTTCGCTGATTGGGGCCTGCGCGCCTTCTTCTTCCTGTCCGGCCTGACCGGCTGCCTGATGGTGGCCAGCGGCGTGGTGCTGTGGGCAGTGAAGGAACGCCCCAAACACGCCAGGAACGGGCGCATCGGCTTCGGCCTGCGCCTGGTCGACGCACTGAACATCGGTACCGTGGCCGGCCTGCCCATCGCGTTTGCCGCCTACTTCTGGGGCAACCGCCTTCTGCCGCTGGAGATGGCCGAGCGTTCGAACGCCGAGGCCAATGTGTTCTTCTATGCTTGGGGTGCTGCCCTGCTGGCCGCCTTCATCTGGCCCAAGCGGATGATGTGGGCGTGGCAACTGTATATCGGCGCGGCCGCCTTCGCGCTGGTGCCGGTGGTCAATGCACTCACCACGCACGCGCACCTGGGCGTGACCCTGCGCACAGGCGATTGGGTGCTGGCTGGCTTCGACCTGTCGATGATCGCCTTCGGTGCGATGCTGGCGCTGTGCGGCTGGCGCATGCAGCGCTGGACGCCGCCGCTGAGCGCGGCCGAGAAGAAGAAGCGCGCGGCAGCAGCCGCTGCGGCGAAGGCACCGGCTGCGCCGGCGGCGAGCGAAGCGGAGGCCGGCGCATGATGCTGTTGGCGCTGACGCTGTCGTTCTCCGCATTCACCGCGCTGTCGCTGGCGATGGAAAAGCACCAGCAGGATCTGCATGGCAAGGCCGCCGCCACGCCTGCACGGCGTACCCAGTGGCGTGTACTGGGCTGGGCGCTGCTGACGGTCGCGTTCGCGCTGTGCGTGGTCGATCACGGCTGGGGGATGGGCCCGCTGCTGTGGCTGGGCACGATGACCCTGGGCGGGGTGGCACTGGCCTTCGGGCTATACCCGTATCGCCCGGCGTGGATCGCACCGCTGGCCCTGGCATTGCCGGTGGTGGGGGTGCTGGTGGCGTTGCTGTAAGGAGAAGCCCGGTAGTGCCGGCCGCTGGCCGGCACCCTTTGAACCTTCTTCGGCTATGACGCAGTTGCCGGCCAGCGGCCGGCACTACCAGGGTCGGATCGGGGGTTACCCGAGGCGCTTGAGTTCCCACGCGCGATGGATGCGCGCGTTACGCTCGAAATCCGGGCCGATCGTGCGCGCGGTGATCTCGCGGCACTGGGCGAATTCGGCGAGGGCGTTTTCTTCCAGCTTGAAGCGGCGGAAATTGTTGGAGAAGTACAGCACGCCGCCTGGCGCAAGGCGCGCCACCGCCGCACGCAGCAGCTTCAGCTGCTCGCGCTGCACGTCGAAGTCATCGGCACGGGCTGAATTGGAGAACGTCGGCGGATCGCAGAAGATCACGTCGTACTGGCCGCGGTCGCCTTCCAGCCACGCCATTGCGTCGGCCTGCACCAGCAGATGCTGGTTGCCGCCCTGGCCGTTCAGCGCCAGGTTGTCGTAGCACCACTGCAGGTAGGTCGCCGACAGATCGACGCTGGTGGTGCTGGCCGCACCGGCCACCGCCGCCTGCACGCTGGCCACGCCGGTGTAGCAGAACAGGTTGAGGAAACGCTTGCCACGCACCTGCTCGGCCATCATCCGGCGCAACGGGCGGTGGTCCAGGAACAGGCCGGTGTCGAGGTAATCGAACAGGTTCACCTGCAGCAGCGCGTTGTTCTCGCGCACCACGATGAACTCATCACGCTGCTCGAAACGGCCGTACTTGCTGCCGCCCTTGCCGCGTTCGCGCGACTTCATCGACACCTGCTCCGGCGGCACGCCGAACACTTCACGCGCGGCAGCCAGCAGCTCATTGCGGCGGCGGCGCACGTCGTTTTCCGGAATCGCGGCCGGCGCCGCATATTCCTGCACGTGCAGGAAGGTGCGGCGCTGGCCACCGTCTTCTTCGTAGACGTCGATGGCTGCGGCGTATTCCGGCAGGTCGGCATCGTAGGCACGGAAGCAGGTGATGTCCTCGCGCGCACGCCAGCTCTTGAACTTCTTCAGGTTCTTGCGCAGGCGGTTGGCCACCATCTGCGCACCTTCGCTCAGTTCACGCGGCTGCGCCGGGTCGCGGCCCGGCACAGCAATCGGGTCGCAGACAATCAACGCGCATTCCAGCGCACCGTTGAACATCTGGTACTTCTTGCCGGCGCGCAGGCCGGTGGCGAAAGCGAGTTCGTCATTGCCGCACAGCAGGCTGGCGCGCCACTGCGGCACAGCCTTCTGCAGGGCGTTGCCCAGTGCGCGGTACAGTGCCGGATCGGCGGCCAGGCGCTCGTCATAGGGCGGGTTGCAGACCACCGCGCCGATCTCCTGTTCCGGCGCAGCCAGGTCTGCCACATCGGCGCGGGTGAAGCGGATGGCGTGGGCCACCCCGGCCACTTCGGCATTCTCACGTGCCGCCTGGATGGCCACCGGGTCGATGTCGCTGCCATGGATGACCGGCTTCAGCGCAGCCAGACCGGCGGCTTCGCGGTCACGCGCTTCGCTCTGGATCGCCTTCCAGGCGGCCTTGTCGAAGGGCCCACTTCGCCAACACCCAGGGCGAGCTGGTCGGCAAGGTCAACGCCACCGGCGGCTGGGACAACGACATCGAAGGTGCCTTCAAGAAGGGCATCGCCGAGTTCAAGACCACCGGCAGCTGGTAATCGCGGTCCTGTAGAGCGGAGCCGCTGGCTCCGCTGGACCAGATGACAAACGGTTGAACAACGCGGGGCATCAGCCCCGCGCCACGGGAAACAAGAGATGGCAAGCGGACGCGAAATCAAAACCAAGATCAAGAGCGTGCAGAACACCCGCAAGGTGACGCGCGCCCTGGAAATGGTCTCGGCCTCCAAGATCCGCAAGGCGCAGGATCGGATGAAGACCTCGCGTCCGTACGCGCAGGCGATGAAGCAGGTGATCGGTCATCTGGCCCAGGCCAGCACCGATTACCAGCATCCTTTCCTGGTCGAGCGCGAGCAGGTCAAGCGGGTCGGTTTCATCGTGATCTCCTCCGATCGCGGCCTGGCCGGCGGCCTGAACAACAACCTGTTCCGCAAGATGCTGGGCGAAGCCAAGGCATGGCAGGACAAGGGTGCCGAAGTGGACCTGGTGACCATCGGCCAGAAGGCATCGACCTTCTTCCGCCGCGTGAAGGTCAACATGGTCGGCAGCGTGACCCACATCGGCGACGCGCCGAAGCTGGAATCGCTGGCCGGCGAGGTCTTCGGCGTGACCGGCGGCGCGGGTATCGCCTGA
>NZ_JBNNHG010000167.1:0-7636 GCF_050268705.1 Stenotrophomonas sp. NPDC077659
TCGACCCGGCCACGCGCACCGTGCGCGGTTCGGTCACCAGCGGCAACTTCTGCGGCTACCTCGCCGAGGACCGCCGCGAGAGCTATTACACCCTGCATTTCGTCGCCGAGTTCGACCAGCCGTTCGAAGTGGGCGGTACCTGGCGCGATGACAGCGTGCAGGCCGGCGCGCGTGAGGGCGGCGGTGGCACCACCTATGGTAGCAAGGGCCACCCGCCGGCCGGCAAGGGCGCGGGCGGCTGGATCAGTTTCGATGCCAAGCGCACGCCGCAGGTGACCGCACGCATCGGCATTTCCTACGTCGATGAAGCCGGCGCGCGGGCCAATCTGCGCCGCGAGAGTCCGCAGGGCACGACTTTGGCGACCACGCAGGCGGCCACCCGCGCGAAGTGGAACGAACTGCTTGGGCAGGTGCGGGTGCAGGGCGGCACGCCCGATGAGCGCACCGTGTTCTACACCGCGCTGTACCACGCCATGCTGGCCCCCAACCTGCACAGCGATGGCGACGGCCGCTATCGCGGCATGGACGGCAAGGTGCATGCGCTGGCCAAGCGGCAGCAGGCGCAGTACGCCAACTATTCGGGTTGGGATGTGTACCGTTCGCAGCTGCAGCTGCTGACCCTGCTGCAGCCGCAGGTCGGCTCGGACGTGGCGCAGTCGCTGCTCAACCAGGCCGACCAGAATGGCGGCGTCTGGGATCGCTGGACCCACATCACCGGCGCTACTGGCGTGATGAACGGTGATCCTTCGCCGCCGTCGGTGGCGGCCATCCATGCCTTCGGCGGCCGCAGCTTCGATCTGCAGCGCGCCTACGCGTCGCTGAAAAAGGCGGCGACCGTGCCCACCGCGCGCGACCTGGACACGCGAGGCTGCCCAGTGCTGTGCGTGGGCCAGCGCCCGGGCCTGGACCAGTGGCTGGCGCTGAAGTACATGCCGGAAGGCGCACCGGGCTGGGGCAGCGCGGCTGATACGCTGGAAATGGTCAGCGCCGATTTCGGTCTGTCCGAACTGGCCCTCGCTGCGGGGGACACGCAGGGTGCAAAGCAGTTCCGCGAGCGCTCCGGCTGGTGGCGCAATCTTTACAACCCCAAGGCGACTGCGCAGCAGGGTTACATCCAGCAGCGCAATGCCGATGGCAGCTGGCCGGCATTCGACCCGGCCGCCGACGATGGGTTCGTCGAGGGCAGTGGTGCGCAGTACCTGTGGATGGTGCCGTTCGATCCGGCCGGGCTGTTCGAGGCACTCGGTGGCCGTGAGGCCAGCATCGCGCGACTGGATGCGTTCTTCCGCAAGCCCGATGGTGCGTGGGCCGTGACCAAGTCCGGCCCGCTGCATGCCGAACTGGACAACGAACCCTCCATCGCCGCGCCGTGGCTGTACAACTTCCTCGGCCAGCCTTGGAAGACCCAGGAGACCGTGCGCCAGGCGATGCGCCAGATCTGGACCAACACGCCTGAAGGCATGCCCGGCAACGATGATCTTGGCCAGATGTCCTCGTGGTACGTGTGGTCGGCGCTGGGCCTGTACCCGGTGTACCCGGGCCGCGCGGACCTGGTGATCGGCAGCCCACTGTTCACCGAAGCGGTGATTACCCGGCCGGGCGCGAAGATCGTGGTGCGTGCACGCGGTGCAGCGATGGATGCGCCGTACGTGCAGTCGCTGCAGGTGGATGGCAAGGCCAGCAACGCCAGCTGGCTGCCGGCCAGCTTCGTGCAGCGCGGTGGCACCCTGGACTTCGAGTTGGGCAGCACGAAGAACGAACAGTGGGGCGCACAGGAGGTACCACCCTCGCACGGCCCTCGGTGAATCCGCGCCACCAAAGGGCCTTCTACCCGTAGATCCACGCCATGCGTGGATGCTGTGCCACGCCATGCATGGATGAATGCCCCCCCGCCCGTGCTAGCCTGACCGTGCAACATCCAAGCGGCAGGAGGTTCCCATGGAAATTCCACAGGACGTGTACGAACACGTACTGGGCGTGGCCGTCGAAATGGCCAACGCCAGCACCCACGGCGATACCCGCAGCCAGTGGCGGCTGCATGACGAACTGCGGCAATACTGCGATGCGATGGCGGTGGAAGGCCGCGATCATCCCTTCCTCTGGGAAACCCTGGGTGACTTCACCAGCGACAGCGGGGTAGCGATCGGCTATTACCAGCGCGCGCTGACCCAGGCACGCCAGCTCGGCGTGATCGAAGGCGAGGCATCGATCTGCCTGGAGCTGGCGCGGCGCCACATCGACCAGGGCGAAAACGAGCGCGGTTACGAGTTCGCGCTGCGCGCCGACGAAGCCGCGCGGCAGACCGACGATCTGGATCTGCGGCGTGAGATCAGCCAGTTCCTGTTGGAGCATTCATGATGATTCCGCGATGGACCCGACGCAGCACCACGGCCCTGGCCTTCACCCTGGTTGTAGCCGCTGCGCAGGCGCAGCCACCTGCAGGCGTCAACCCGCTGCTGTTGAAGCCGGTGGACCAGCTCACTCCGGATGAGGTGCGCGGCATGCAGCAGCGCCTGTCCGACTGGCCCAACCTGGCCCGCTACCGCGAGGCCAACGCACGCGTGCCGGCCAAGCAGGCCGGTGCGCCGCGCGTGCTGTTCTACGGCGATTCCATCACCCAGCTGTGGGGCGAGAAGGATCCGTCCACGTTCTTCCCCGGCAAGGGCTACCTCAACCGCGGCATCAGCGGGCAGACCACGCCGCAGCTGCTGCTGCGTTTCCGCCAGGACGTCATCGCGCTGCAGCCGGACGTGGTGGTCATCCTTGCCGGCACCAACGATATCGCCGGCAACACCGGGCCCAGCACGCAGGCGATGATCGAAGACAATCTGCACAGCATGGTCGAGCTGGCCCGCGCCCACGGCATCGGTGTGGTGCTGGCTTCGGTGCTGCCGGTGAGCGAATACCGCTGGATGCCCGGTATCGAACCTGCGCCCAAGGTGCGCGCCCTGAATGCCGCGCTGAAGCAGTACGCCGACGCGCAGGGGCTGGTTTACCTGGATTACTACGCGGCCATGGCCAACGCGGCCGGTGGCCTGGATCCCGTCTTGGCTGCCGATGGCGTGCATCCCACCGCGAAAGGCTATGCGCTGATGTCGCCGCTGGCCGAACAGGCGATTGCGAAGGCGCTGGACGCGCCGTCGCCTGCCACGCACTGACCGCATCCGGAACGACATGGCGGCCGTTTCCAACAAGGTGGTCGAGACCGTGGCGCGCGCTGTGTTCAAGCGCACCCCGGTGCTGGTCACCGAACTCTATCCACGTGCTGGTGCGCCGCCGCGCCGCTATGACTCCGCCGAGGCGCTGTGCGAACACGGCAGGGCACTGCAATGGGAGTCCGGCGGCCTGCTGCTGGTGGGTGTGCAGTACGCGGACATGGGCGGCGCCGTGCGCGTACGTCCCTTCGACACCGGGCGCAGTGAATCGGCGCGCGTCATGGTGTCCGGCTGGGGACTGATTTCGATCCTGCTGCCGATGGCCATCGATGCGAACTGCAGCGCGAAGGTCCAGGCCCTCACCAAGCGCGCAGCACTGGCCCGCGAACGCGGCGCGCTGGATGATCCGCCAGTGTGCGACTGGAACTGGAAGGCGGTGGAAACCCACAAGCGCCGCTTGCAGGGCGTACTGAAGAAGGCGCTCTAGTTGCCTTCGCCTAAACCGATGCGCAGCCGTGCGCCCGAAGCGGCCGCACGTGCTGGTCTGCAGGGATGCGGGCAGGGAATGCCACGGCGATTCCGAGCTGGCGCTCACTCAAAGCGCCAGCGCACCCCTGCATACACGCCGCGGCCTTCGCCCGGGGTCGAGCGCGCAACATCCTTGCCCGCATCGTCATAGCCTGGCGTCACCGTGGCCGCGTAGTGGCGGTCGCCGATGTCGCGCATCTCCGCCCACGCCTGCCAGCGGCCGCCCGGCGCGTCGTAACCGATGCGGCTACCGAAGATCACATGGCTGTCGGCCCAGAAGCTGTTGGCATAGTCCACCGCGATGCGCGAGGCGTACTCGGCGTTCAGTGCGGCGTACAGGCCTGAGGCATGGTCGAAGCGCAGTTCGGCCTGGTAGCTGTGCTGCGGCAGGCCGGGCAGGCGGTTGCTGCTGAAGCGCGCATCACGGCGGTAGCGGAAATCACTGAACGTATAGGCCTGGCGCAGCGACAGGCGCCCCGGCACCCCCTGCCACAGCGTGCTGTCCAGCCCGGCCTCGATGCCACGGTGCACGGTGGGGCTGGCGTTGTTCTCGGCCACGAACAGGTTCGGCACCGGCTGCAGTTCAACGCTCAGCAGTTCGTGGTTGACGCGTGCGTAGTAGCCGGTCAGTTCCCAGCGGCCCAGCGCTGCCTCGCCACGTGCGCCCAGTTCCAGCGTGGTGGCAGTCTGGCTCTGCATCGGCACCGGCGTGCTCTGGCGGCCGGTGGACGGACCGTTGCCCGCGCCGAAGAACTGGTTCGAACCCCAGATCATCGACCACGGGTGCGGTGCTTCCACCGAGCGGCTGAGGTTGCCGAACCACTGCGTCTGCGCACTGTGCTGCCAGGTGAAGCCCAGGCGCGGCGCGTAATCCCAGTCGTGATCGTGCAGGCGGCCACCGCTGCTGGGCCAGGTGACCTGCACATCGCTGCGGGTGTTGATCAGGGCCAGGCCGGTCTGCACGCGCAGGCGATCATTCAGCGCAAGGTTGTTGCCGATGTGCAGCGTGCTCTGCGTACCCAGGTGCTGGAAGTCGCGTGTGCGGGTGCCAGCGGCGTAACCGTTGCTGGCAAAGCGCAGCGACTCGCGCACGTTGGCATCCAGATCGTGGGTCACGCGCAGGCCGATGGTGGTTTCGCTGTCCAGGCCGAACAGCGGATGGCGGCGGCGGTAGTCCAGCGTCGCATTGAGGTCGGCGTAGTCCAGCTGCTGGCGGTACAGGCTCTCGCCCAGGTCCATCGGGTATTTGTGGTAGACCAGTCCGGCCTGCAGCGAGGATTCCTCGTCGATCTGCAGCGTGGTCATGTTGCCGATCCAGGTGCTGCCCGGTTGCGGGCGCCGCGCATCGATAGCCAGGTTGGACGGATTGGCCGCACGCGGATCGTTGCGGATCTGGTCGCGGGTCAGGCGACCGGGCGTTTCGTGATTCGTCTCGCGGTAGCGCACGAAGAAGCGCGTCTGCAGGTCCGGATTGATCTGCCAGCCGATGTTGGCCATTGCGCCCTTGCCGTCGCCGCGTGCGTGGCGCTGGTAGCCGTCGAACTCGCTATCGGTATAAGCCAGGAAGTAATCGACATCGCCGTTGACGCCGCCCCAGCTGATGCCACGCTTCTGGTAGCCGCGACTGCCGGCTTCGTAGTGCAGCTGCACGCCGGCCGAATCACGGCCGCTGCGGCTGACATAGTCGATGGCACCGCCCAGCGCCAGCGCGCCGCGCTCGAAACCGTTGGCGCCGCGCAGCACTTCCACGCGCGACAGCCACAGTGGTTCCAGCAGCTCGTAAGGCGTGCCACCGGGGCCGGTCAACGGCAGGCCATCGAGGGAAACAGCGATGCCTGACGCATGGGCGCCCGGCCCACGGTTGATGCCCGAACCGCGGATCGACACCTTGGTGCCCTCGTTGCCCGGCGACTGCGCATTGATGCCGGGCTGGTAGGCCAGCACGTCGGCACTGGTGGCCAAGCGGCTGTCGGCCTTGGCGACATCGATGACGTTGCTGGTGCCGGGCACGCGCTTGAGCGCCTCGCGGGCCTGCGCGCTGGCATCGGCGGCGGTGACCTGCACCGCGTCGAGCGTGGTGGCCTGCGGGGCGGCGTGGGCGGCGGTGGCGAGGCCGAGGGACACGGCCAGGAACAGCAGGGACGGGGTGGGGCGGTAAGACGAGAGCGGCATGCGGACAGGCTGTAAACCACGAAAGTGGCGCGAAAGTTAACAGGTCGCGGGCGGTACGTCACCCATCAGTGGCGTATGGGGGTTCGTGCATCTGTAGAGCCGAGCCCATGCTCGGCTGCTTCCAGGCCACGCATTACGCCGCCGGCAGGATCAGCCGAGCATGGGCTCGGCTCTACAGAAATCCGCTTGATCAGCCCAGAATCCCCGGCAGATCCAACCCCTTCTCCTTCGCGCATTCCAGCGCGATCTCATATCCGGCATCGGCATGGCGCATCACCCCGGTCGCCGGGTCGTTCCACAGCACGCGCGCAATCCGCTTCGCCGCTGCCTCGGTGCCATCGCACACGATCACCATGCCAGCGTGCTGCGAGAAGCCCATGCCCACGCCGCCGCCGTGATGCAGCGACACCCAGGTCGCACCGCTGGCGGTGTTGAGCAGGGCATTGAGCAGCGGCCAGTCGGACACCGCATCGGAACCATCGGCCATCGCTTCGGTTTCGCGGTTCGGCGAGGCGACGCTGCCGCTGTCCAGATGATCGCGGCCGATCACCACCGGTGCCTTCAGCTCACCGTTGGCCACCATTTCGTTGAAGGCCAGGCCCAGTCGATCACGGTCGCCCAGTCCGACCCAGCAGATGCGCGCCGGCAGGCCCTGGAACTTGATCTTCTCGGCGGCCATGTCCAGCCAGCGGTGCAGGTGCGGGTTGTCCGGAATCAGCTCCTTCACCTTGGCATCGGTCCTGGCGATATCTTCCGGGTCGCCGCTCAGCGCGGCCCAGCGGAATGGGCCGATGCCACGGCAGAACAGCGGGCGGATGTAGGCGGGCACGAAGCCGGGGAAGTCGAAGGCATTGGCCACGCCTTCCTCCAGCGCCATCTGCCGCAGGTTGTTGCCGTAGTCCACGGTCGGCACGCCCAGCGCGTGGAAACCGAGCATGGCGCGGATGTGGTTGGCCATCGACGCGCGTGCGGCCTTTTCCACCTCCTTCGGCGCGGAAACGCGCTTCTCGTCCCACTGTTCGACGGTCCAGCCCTGCGGCAGGTAGCCGTTCACCGGGTCGTGCGCCGAGGTCTGGTCGGTCAGCAGGTCCGGCTTGATGCCGCGCTCCAGCAGTTCGGCCAGCACATCGGCGACGTTGCCCAGCAGGCCCACCGACTTCGGTGTACCGGCCCTGCAGGCTTCGTCGATCAGCCGCAGCGCTTCATCCAGGTTGTCGGTCCAGGTGTCCAGGTAACCGGTGCGCAGGCGCATGTCGATGCTGCTCCTGCGGCATTCCACGGCCAGGCACGAGGCACCGGCCATCACTGCGGCCAGCGGCTGTGCGCCGCCCATGCCACCCAGGCCACCGGTGAACAGCCACTTGCCGGTGAGGTCGCCACCGAAATGCTGGCGGCCCATTTCCACGAAGGTCTCAAAGGTGCCCTGCACGATGCCCTGTGCGCCGATGTAGATCCAGCTGCCGGCGGTCATCTGGCCGTACATGGCCAGGCCCTTCCTGTCCAGCTCGTTGAAGTGGTCCCAGTTGGCCCAGCGCGGCACCAGGTTGGAATTGGCGATCAGCACGCGCGGCGCATCGGCATGGGTGCGGAACACGCCCACCGGCTTGCCCGACTGCACCAGCAGGGTCTGGTCATCGTCCAGGCGCTTCAGCGTCTCCACGATGGCATCGAAGCTTTCCCAGTCGCGCGCGGCGCGGCCGATGCCGCCGTACACCACCAGTTCCTGCGGGCGCTCGGCCACGTCCGGGTGCAGGTTGTTCATCAGCATGCGCAGCGGCGCT
>NZ_JBNNHG010000168.1:0-7551 GCF_050268705.1 Stenotrophomonas sp. NPDC077659
GCTTCTGCGGGCTGCCCCGGCTTCAAAGGGCCTGTCCCTCTGCCGGTCTCGATGGAGATGCCATGCAGTTCAGAACCGGCACGACCGACGATGTGGCCACACTGTGGGCGCTGCGTACGCGCTGCGTGCGCGAAACCTGCAGCAGCCACTACCCGCCGGAGGTGATCGCGCCGTGGTCCGCCTCACCGCCGCCCGCGCAGTATGCGCACCTGCTCGGGCAGGGCGGCTGCGTGGTGGCCCAGGACGAGCAGGGCGCTCTGCTGGGCTTTGGCGTGTTCGACGCTGAAGGCAACGAGGTCGATGCGCTGTTCGTCGATCCGGACAACGGCGGGCAGGGCATCGGCCAGGCACTGATGCAGCGTCTGCTGGCAATGGCCGACCCGACACGTGATGTCGTCCTGTCGGCTTCGCTCAATGCAGTGCCGTTCTATCAGCGGCAGGGCTTCACCGCCGGGGCAGAGGAGGACTACCCGCACCCCAGTGGTGTCGCCCTGGCGTCGGTGCGCATGCACCGCAAGCTGTAGAGCCGAGCCCGCGCTCGGCTGCATTTGTAGAATCGAGCCATGCTCGACTGCATTTGCCACAAAAGTAAAACAGTCGAGCATGGCTCGACTCTCCAGAAGCGGAGCAGCCGAGCCCGTGCTCGGCTCTACAGAACCCGGGTCAGCGTCCCGCCAGCCACGCGATGACCCCCTCGGCCGCGCGCAGCCCGCTCGCATAGCACGCGGTCAGCAGGTAACCGCCGGTCGGCGCTTCCCAGTCCAGCATCTCGCCGGCGCAGAACACACCGGGCAGGGCGCGCACCATCAGGCCGTCATCCAGCGCCTGCAGGCGCACGCCGCCAGCGGTGCTGATCACCTCGTCCATCGGGCGTGGCCGCAGCAGGCGCAGTGGCAGCCGCTTCAGTGTGGCCGCCACCGCAGGCAGGTCGTGGCCTGCATCCTTGCCCAGGTGCTCGAAGACCAGCGCGGCTTTCACTGCATCCAGCCCCGCGTGGCGGCGCAGGTGCTCGCCGAAGCTGCGGCCCTTGCGCGGGCGCGACAGATCGGCCAGCAGGCGCGCTTCATCGCGGCCCGGCACCAGGTCCAGCCACAGGGTGGCGTGGCCATCCCGGTTGATGGTCTCGCGCAGGTCGGCGGCCAATGCGTACACCAGGCTGCCTTCGATGCCGTACGCGCTGGCCACGCATTCGCCCTGCAGCGACTGCGGCTGCCCCTGCAGATCGATCCAGTGCGCGACCACCGGCTTCAACGGTGCGCCGGCATTGCGCTGTGCGAAGAACGGGGTCCAGTCCACGTCGAAGCCGCAGTTGGCGGATTGCAGCGGGGCGATGTCCACGCCGCGCGCCTGCAGCGGTGCGACCCAGGCGCCATCGCTGCCCAGCTGCGGCCAGCTGCCGCCGCCCAGGGCCAGCACGGTGGCATCGGCCTGCACCTCGACCGGGCCGTCTTCGGTGCTGAAGCACAGCGCGCCGGCGTCACTCCAGCCGGTCCAGCGATGGTTGGCATGCAGGCGCACGCCCTGTTCCTTCAGGCGGCGCACCCAGCCACGCAGCAGCGGCGCCGCCTTGCGGTCGACCGGGAACACGCGGCCGGAGCTGCCGACATAGGTCTCCACGCCGAAGCCGGCAGCCCAGTCGCGCAGCGCCTGGGCGTCGAAACCATCCAGCCACTGGCCGACGGCAGCGGCCTGTTCGCGATAGCGGCTGTCGAACAGCGGGCGCGGGTCGGAATGGGTCAGGTTGAGCCCACCTTTGCCGGCGATCAGGAACTTGCGGCCGGGCGAGCCCTTGGCCTCGTACAGGTCCACATCCAGGCCAGCCGCGCGCAGGCGCTCGGCGGCGAACAGGCCGGCCGGTCCGCCGCCGATGACGGCGACCCGGCGCGGTGCAGCGGCATTACGGTTTGACATCGAGCAGCTCGACATCGAACACCAGCGAGGAACCGGCCGGGATCGGGCCGATGCCGCGGTCGCCATAGCCATAGGCCGGCGGGATCATCAGGGTGCGCTTGCCGCCCACCTTCATGCCGGCTACCCCCTCATCCCAGCCACGGATGACCTGGCCGGCGCCGAGGGTGAAGGTGAAGGGTTCGCCGCGGCCGACCGAACTGTCAAAGGTCTTGCCGTGCTTGCTTTCGGTGCGCTGGTCGTAGATCCAGCCGGTGTAGTGCACGGAGACCTTCTGGCCGGGGACGGCTTCGGCGCCGGTGCCGACCTGGGTGTCGATGCGCTCGAAGGTGGTCAGGGTGCCACCCGGGGGCGGACCGGCCGGTTCGCGGGCACAGCCGGCGGCGACAAGGGACAGCAGCAGGGGGAGCAGCAGGCGGCGCATCGGGTGTCTCCGGGATGGGCAGTGTCGGGGGCGGCAAGGGTAGCGCATCGGTGCCGGGTATCATGGCCGCATGGCCAAACTCCTGCTCAATCTCCGCAACGTCGGTGACGACGAATATGCCGATGTCTGCACGCTGCTGGATCAGCACGGCATCGCCTGGTACCGCACCGAGCCCAGCCCGTGGGGCATTTCCAACGGCGGCCTGTGGCTGAGCGAGGATGCCGACCAGCCGCGGGCGAAGGCGCTGATGGCCGAGTACCAGGCGGCGCGCGGGGTGCGCGTGCGCGCCGAGCGCGAGCAGGCGCTGCGCGACGGGACGGCCGAAACCTTCGGCAGCTTGCTGCGGCGGCGGCCGGTGTTCGTGGTGCTGGTGCTGCTGGGGATGGTGGTAGCCGCGGCACTGGTGCTGCTGCCGTTCGTGCTGTTGCGGGGCTGAGCCCCCGCGGTAGTGCCGGCCGCTGGCCGGCAAGGGGTCGGATCCCTCCGCCGCGCGGAGGGCGCTGACCCCTGAATCTGCCTGTGCGGGCGCGAGGCGCTAAAATGGCGGAATGATCGCCAATACCACCGCCTACCACTTCGCCGTCATCGACGCCCCCCAGCTCCTGTGCGACCAGCTGCTGGCGCGCGCCGAGGCCGCGGAGCTGCGTGGAACCATCCTGGTGGCGGGCGAGGGCCTGAACCTGTTCCTGGCCGGCGCGCCGCAGGCGGTCGAGGACTTCTATGCCGCCCTGCATGCCGATGCGCGTTTTGCCGACATGCGGGTCAAGACCAGCTTCAGCGAGCATCAGCCGTTCGCGCGGCTGAAGGCCAAGGTCAAGGACGAGATCATCAGCTTCCGCCGCCATGACGGCCAGCCGCTGGAGTACCCGCGCGCGCCGGCCGTGGATCCGGCCACCGTGCAGCGCTGGCTGCGCCAGGGCCACGACGATGACGGCAAGCCGGTGGTGATGCTCGATACGCGCAACCTGCAGGAAGTGGAGTACGGCACGTTCAAGGACGCGCTGGTGCTGCCCATCCACAAGTTCACCGACCTGCCCGACGCCCTGGCGCCGCACCGCGAAGCGCTGAAGGACAGCACCGTGGTCAGCTTCTGCACCGGCGGCATCCGCTGCGAGAAGGCGGCGCTGTGGATGGTCAATGACGGCATGGACAATGTCCTGCAGCTCGACGGCGGCATCCTTGGTTACTTCGAGGAAGTGGGCGGCGAGGGCTACGAAGGCCGCTGTTTCGTGTTCGATGAACGCGTAGCGCTGGATGCGGCGCTGCAGCCGATGGTCGATGAACCGCTGGCTGCGCCGCGCCCCAGCGCGTTCTGACCGCGCGACTCTGTAGAGCCGAGCCCTTGCTCGGCTGCCGTTGAGCAGTGAAAAGCAGCCGAGCATGGGCTCGGCTCTACAGGGCCCGGCAGGCCCAGAGCCCGCCCCGCAGGAATCAGCATCCTGCCACCGTCACTGGCCGTGGCCCCGTCCCGACCCCATGAAAGGGGACATCCTGTGACGGAAATACGCCTGATGATCCCGTTGTCGATCCTCGACCTGGCCCCTGTCTGCGAGGGCAGTGATACCACCGCCGCCTTCGCCAACATGCTGGAACTGGCCCAGCACGCCGATGCGCTGGGCTACCGCCGCTACTGGCTGGCCGAACACCACAACATGCCCGGCATCGCCAGCGCGGCCACCGCCGTGCTGATCGGCCACGTGGCCGGCGGCACGAAGCGCATCCGCGTTGGCTCCGGCGGCATCATGCTGCCCAACCATGCGCCGTTGCAGGTGGCCGAGCAGTTCGGCACGCTGGCGTCGCTGTACCCAGACCGCATCGACCTCGGCCTGGGCCGCGCGCCCGGCACCGACCAGCCCACCGCGCGCGCCCTGCGCCGCTACTTCGACAGCGCCGACCAGTTCCCGCAGGACGTGCGCGAGCTGCTGCACTATTTCGAACCGGTGCAGCCCGGCCAGGCCGTGCAGGCCGTGCCCGGTGGCGGCCTGCGGGTGCCGACCTGGATCCTCGGTTCGAGCCTGTTTGGCGCACGCATGGCCGCCTCGATGGGCCTGCCGTATGCGTTCGCCTCGCACTTCGCACCCGATTCGATGGATGAAGCGCTGGCCGTCTATCGCCGCGAATTCCGCCCCTCGGCCACGCTCAAGCAGCCGCACGCGATGCTGGCGCTGAATGTCGTGGCCAGTGACAGCGAAGCCGAATCGCGGCGGCTGTTCACCAGCCAGCAGCAGAGCTTCGTCAACCTCCGCCGCGGTCGCCCGGGCCGGATTCCGGCGCCGATCGACGATATCGAGACCTTCTGGGAACCCCACGAGAAGCTGGGCGTGGAGCGTGCGCTGGCGTGCACCGTGCTGGGTGATCCGCAGCAGGTGGCCGAGGGCATCGCCGCCTTCGTCGACCGCCACACGCCCGACGAACTGATGCTGACCGCCAACCTGTACGACCACCGCGCGCGCCTGCGCTCGTTCGAGCTGACCATGCACGCCTGGCACGCCCGCCACGCCGGCTGAACATCGGCGTCACGGCGCATTGCAGCCGCGCCGGGTCTGATGGGGGCTCCTGCAACCGGAGCCCACCCCATGGCCGATTCCCGCGCCGAACATATTGCCCAGCTGGCCGAACTGATCAAGGACGTGGAGGTGGCGATGTTCACCACCGTCGGCGTCGATGGCCGCCTGTACAGCCGTCCGCTGGGCACCCAGCAGGTCGCCTTCGACGGTGACCTCTGGTTCGCCACCGCCGCTGACAGCCCGAAGGTGGCCGAAATCGCGCTCAACCCGCGGGTCAATGTGGCCTACGCCTCGGCGTCGAAGAACACCTATGTGTCGGTGTCGGGGCGTGCGCGCATCGTCGATGACCGCGCGAAGATCGACGAGCTGTGGTCGCCTGCGATGAAGCTGTTCTTCCCGGGCGGCAAGGAGGACCCGAACCTGCGGCTGATCCATGTGCGTGCCGATTCGGCCGAATACTGGGATGGCCCAGGCACATTGCTGGGCAGAGCGCTCACCTTCGTGTTGTCGGCGGTGCAGGATGAGCCGGCGCAGCTGGGCGACAATGGGTTCATCGACCTGCGTTGAGGGTCTCATCCACGCGGTGCTTGGACGGTAGTGCCGGCCGCTGGCCGGCATTGCGGCATTCCTGGCAGCCGGCCAGCGGCCGGCTCTACCGGATTCCGGCTCAGAACCAGCGCTGGAACAGATCCACCGCGTAGCCCACCAGCTGTCCGGAACTGAAGCCGAAGAAGGCAATGGCCGCCACGCCGGCTATCCAGTTGAACAGCATCAACGCGCCATCCCGCTCCAGCAGCGCCAGCGCGAACAGCAGCAGCTGGAAGCCGAACAGGAAGTTGGTGAACGGGATCGGCAGCGACAGCAGCACACCCAGCAGCACCAGCAGCACGCCAGTGAAGGCGTGCGCCGGCAGCGGCGCCAGCAGTTGCTGCATGCGCGGAGAGAGCATGCGGTCCAGGCGCCGCAACGGCCGGTCGATCCGATCCAGAAAGCGGTGCATGGTGCCGCGCCTGGGCCCGCGGCGGGCGATGAAGCCGGGCAGCCAGGGCTTGCGCCGGCAGCACAGCATCTGCAGGCCTATCAGCACCACCAGCGGCCCGCTGACCGCCCCGCCCATGCCCGGGATCGGGATGAAGGAGGGCAGGATGGCCACGAACAGGAAGACGCCGAAGGCGCTCTGCTGCAGATCCTTGAGGATCTGGCCGAGCGCCATGTGCTCGGCCGGGTCACCGGCGGCGAACATCGCCAGCAGGGTGCGGATGCCCTCGTTGCGGTAGACCGGGGACTGCTCGCCCGATCCATCCTCCGTCGCCGGGGTTGAATCAGGCGGTGAGCTCATCGGCCTGCTCGTCGGACAAGGTACGCAGCAGCAGCTTGTCCACGCGTGCGCCGTCCAGGTCGACCACCTCGAAGCGCCAGCCGGCCCAGTCGAAGTACTCGCCGGCATGCGGGATGCGGCCGAAGTAGTGGATGCACATGCCCGCCAGCGTGTAGTAATCGCCGTCCTCGGCATCGGGCAGCTCGTTGCTGCCGATCAGTTCGCGCAGGTCCTCGATCGGCAGCGAGCCGTCCACCAGCAGCGAGCCGTCCTCGCGGGTCACCACCAGGGCGTCCTCGTCGGCGTTTTCCACCGCCTGAAGGCGGCCGACCACCGCACCCATCAGGTCGCTGATGGTGACCAGGCCCTGGATCTCGCCGTACTCGTCCACCACCAGCGCCATGGACTGCTGTTCCTCGCGGAAGATCTCCAGCAGCTTCATCGCATGGGTCGATTCGGAAACGTACAGCGGCTCGCGCAGGGTCTGGAACAGGGCGTTGTCGCCACGCGCCATGCGTGTGGCCAGTGATTTCAGTTCCAGCACGCCGACCACGTCCATGTCGTTGTCGCGGTAGACCGGGTAGCGTGAGAACTCGTGCTCGGCCATGATTTCCAGGTTGCGCTCCAGGCCGGCCTGGGTGTCGAGCCAGGCGATCCGGTTGCGCGGGGTCATCAGGCTGTCGGCGGTACGGTCGCCCAGGCGCATGACACGATTCATCATGTCGCGTTCGTGGGCGTCGATCACGCCGGCTTCGTGGCTCTCGGCCACCAGCATGCGGATCTCTTCTTCAGTCACCGAGGCCACTTCATCCTTGCCCAGGCCAAACAGGCGCAGGACCAGCTGGGTGGTCCTGGAGAGCAGCCAGACGAAGGGCAGGGCCAGCTTGGCCAGCCAGCTCATCGGCATCGCCACCAGGCCGGCAATGGCCTCCGAACGGGTCAGCGCCAGGCGCTTGGGTACCAGTTCGCCGAAGATCAACGTGATGAAGGTGATCAGGGTGACCGCCAGCGCGGTACCGATGTTGCCGGCATAGGCGAAGCCCGGCATCAGGCCCTGGATCCAGCCGGCGAAGGCCTCGCCCAGCGCCTCACCGCCGAGGTAGCCGGTCAGCACGCCGATCACGGTGATGCCGATCTGCACGGTGGACAGGAAGCTCTCCGGCTTCTCCGACAGCTCCAGCGCCTTGGCGGCGCGCTTGGAGGTGGCGGCCATCTGCTTCAGGCGGCTCTTGCGCGAGGTCATGACCGACATCTCGGACATGGCGAAGAAGCCGTTCAACAGAACCAGCGCGAAGACAATCAGGATCATTTCAAACACGGGCGTCGTCCCCGGTTGGTGTTCAGTGGCCATGTCGATGCCGGTGGTCGCCGCCGCTGGCTGCGCACGTCGCCGG
>NZ_JBNNHG010000169.1:0-7510 GCF_050268705.1 Stenotrophomonas sp. NPDC077659
GGTACTGGATTACCTGGCCGGTGACCGCCGCAATGAAGGCACGCTGGGCCTGCGGCGTTGTCGAAGTGGCCGATGTTGCAGACGATGGCCTGGTCCTTCATCGCGCTCAGGTGCTCGATGCGGATGATGTCCTTGTTGCCGGTGGTGGTGACGTACAGGTCGGCACGGCCCAAGGTCGATTCGATGGTGTTGACTTCATAGCCTTCCATCGCCGCCTGCAGGGCGCAGATCGGGTCGATCTCGGTGACGATGACGCGCGCACCATAGGCACGCAGCGAGGCGGCGCAGCCCTTGCCGACGTCGCCGTAGCCGCAGACCACGGCGACCTTGCCGGCCAGCATCACGTCCATCGCGCGCTTCAGGCCATCGGCCAGCGACTCGCGGCAGCCGTACAGGTTGTCGAACTTGCTCTTGGTGACCGAGTCGTTGACGTTGATCGCCGGGATCAGCAGGGTGCCGGCCTGGGCCAGCTGGTACAGGCGGTGCACGCCGGTGGTGGTCTCTTCGGAGACGCCCTTCCAGTCCTTCACCACGCGGCCCCAGTAACCCGGACGCTCGGTGGCAACGCGCTTGAGCAGGTTCTTGATGACCTGTTCTTCGTGCGAGGAGGAGGCGGTGTTGACCCAGTCGCTGCCGTTTTCCAGTTCGTAACCCTTGTGGATCAGCAGGGTCACGTCACCGCCGTCGTCGACCACCAGTTCCGGGCCGGTCAGGGTACCGTCGGCCAGGGTGAAGGTCAGCGCGTCCAGGGTGCAGTCCCAGTACTCTTCCAGGGTTTCGCCCTTCCAGGCGAACACCGGGGTGCCGGTGGCGGCAATGGCCGCAGCGGCGTGGTCCTGGGTCGAGAAGATGTTGCACGAGGCCCAGCGCACGTCGGCGCCGATGTCCTTCAGGGTCTCGATCAGCACCGCGGTCTGGATGGTCATGTGCAGCGAGCCGGTCACGCGCACGCCCTGCAGCGGCAGGCTGGTGGCGTGCTTGCGGCGGATCGACATCAGGCCCGGCATCTCGTGCTCGGCGATGTCCAACTCCTTGCGGCCCCAGTCGGCCAGGGTAATGTCGCGGATCTTGTAATCACCTTCGGTGGAAAAGGTCTTGGCAACAGCGTTCATGCAGTAGCTCCGGTTGTGGGCGAGCGGGTACTCGCATCTAGCCGGGCGCCGTTGTTGCAAAGCCACCTTACCGAGCCTGGCCGGGCCTCATGGGTTCCGGTCGCAGCGCCCCTCGGCAGGGGAGAACGCCCAGTATATCGCGGCCCCCAACCATCGGCAGATGGGGGCAGGGGGGCGGCCTGTTAAGGTCGAAGGTCTTCACACATCCACATCAGGAAGCACGATGAGCAAGCACGCGCGCCGCCGCCGGCGCTGGACCGGCCTGGTCCTGTCCATGGCCCTGCTGGCAGTGGTCCCGCAGGCCTGGTCGGCCGACAGCCCGCAGGTGGCCGCTGCCAGGGACGTGGCCGGTTATGAGCTGCCCTCGGCCGCGCTGCAGGCGGTGGTCGATGCGCCGCGTGCGCCCAGCCTGTTGCTCTCGCCGCGCCGCGACGTGGCCGCGCTGATGCAGATGCCGTCGCTGCCATCCATCCAGGTGGTGGCGCAGCCGGAACTGAAGCTGGCCGGCATCCGTATCAACCCGCGCACGTTCTCTGAAAGCCGCTTCAGCTTCGGCCAGAAGCTCTGGTTGATGAACGTGGCTGACGGCAAGGAGCGGCAGATCAGCGGCCTGCCGCCGCAGCTGTCGATCGCCGGCCTGGCCTGGTCGCCCGACCAGAAGTGGCTGGCCTTCAACCAGGTCGACGCCGCCAGCGGTGCCAACGAGCTGTGGCTGGTGGATGTGGCCAACGCCAGTGCCCGCCGCCTGCAGGCCAACCTCAACACGGTGTTCGGCGACGGTTACCAGTGGCTGCCCGACAGCCGCGGCCTGATCGTGATGACCCGCCTGGCCAATGCCGGTGATCCGCCGCCTGCCGATGGCATCCCGACCGGCCCGGCCGTGCAGCAGACCGGCAGGAGCAGCGGCGTGGTGTCCATCCGCACTTACCAGGATCTGTTGAAGAACGAAGCCGACGCGCGCCTGTTCGATTACTACGCGCGTGCGCAGCCGATGCAGGTCGGCCTGGACGGACAGGCCCGTGCCATCGGCATGGCCGGCATCTACCTGGGCCTGTCGCCGTCGCCGGATGGCCATTATCTGCTCAGCCAGACCGTGCAGCGGCCCTATTCCTACGTGGTGCCGGTGGGCAGCTTCCCGCGCCGCATCGACGTGCTCGACCGCAACGGCCAGCTGGCCCACAGCGTCGCTTCGCGCCCACTGGTGGAAGGCTTGCCGACCGGCAACGATGCCGAGGTGACCGGCGTGCGTGACATCAGCTGGCGCGCCGATGCGCCGGCCACTCTGGTCTGGGCCGAAGCGCAGGATGGCGGTGACCCTAACCGCGACGCCAAGGTGCGCGACGCGGTGTTCATGCAGGCCGCCCCCTTCGAAAAGCCGCCGGTGACCCTGGCCGAGCTGGGCAGCCGTTTCGGTGGCATCACCTGGGGCCGGGGCGATCTGGCCCTGCTCAGCGAATCGTGGTGGAAGACGCGCAACACCAAGACCTGGCGCATCACCCCGGACGACGCGACGCAGGCACCGCAGTTGCTGTGGGACCGCGACGCGCAGGACCGCTACAACGATCCGGGTCGTGCCGCCGTGATGCGCGATGCGCATGGCCGCAGCCTGCTGCAGACCACCGCCGATGGCCGCAGCATCTTCCTGTACGGGCAGGGCGCGTCGCCGGAAGGCGACCGTCCGTTCGTGGACCGCTTCGACATCGAAAGCCGCAAGGCCACCCGCCTGTTCCACTCGCAGGCACCGGTCTATTCGGCACCGGTCGCGCTGCTGGACCAGGAAGGTGAGTCGCTGCTGCTGACCCGCGAAAGCCCGGATGAGCCGACCAACTTCTACGTGCAGTCGCTGGCCCAGGCCGATGCCGCCCCGCGCGCGCTGACCCGTTTCGCCCACCCGCTGCCGCAGCTGAAGGGCGTGCAGAAGGAACAGATCCGCTACAAGCGTGCCGATGGCGTGGACCTGACCGCGACGCTGCTGCTGCCGCCGGGCTATGACCCCAAGCGTGATGGCCCACGCCCGCTGCTGATGTGGGCCTACCCGGGTGAGTTCAAGAGTGCCGCCGCCGCCAGCCAGGTAACCGATTCGCCTTACCGCTTCAACGCGATCAGCTACTGGGGGCCGCAGGCGTTCCTGGCCAAGGGCTACGTGGTGCTGGCCAGCCCGACCATGCCAATCATTGGTGAGGGCGACAAGGAGCCCAACGACACCTACATCGAACAGCTGGTGGCCAACGCACAGGCCGCAGTGGATGAGGTGGTGCGTCGTGGCGTGACCGACCGCGGGCACATCGCCATCGGTGGCCATTCCTACGGTGCGTTCATGACCGCCAACCTGCTGGCGCATACCCGACTGTTCAAGGCCGGCATCGCCCGCAGCGGTGCCTACAACCGCACGCTCACCCCGTTCGGTTTCCAGGCCGAGGAGCGCAACTACTGGCAGGCGCAGGACGTCTACCAGAAGATGGCGCCGTTCAACTACGCCGACAGGATCAAGGATCCGATCCTCTTCATCCACGGCGTGGACGACAACAACTCCGGCACGTTCCCGATCCAGAGCGAGCGCATGTTTGCTGCGGTGAAGGGCCTCGGTGGCACCGCGCGGCTGGTGATGCTGCCGAACGAATCGCATGCCTACCGTGCACGCGAGTCGATCATGACCATGCTGGCCGAGAGCGAGCGGTGGCTGGAACAGACCATCGGCCCGGTGCAGCAGGGCAACGCGAAGAAGAAGCGCTGATGCGTGTGTAATGGCGGCCCCTGCAACGGGGGCCGCCGGTTGCAACGCGGTAGAGTCGACCGTTGGTCGACTATCGCGCGCAGCGCGGGATTTGCAGTGGCTGAAAGAAGAGCAGTCGACCAACGGTCGACTCTACCTGGCGCCGATACGTGCAGATGAAACCATTTTTGCATCGCAGAACGACGCCCGTTCTGGTTTAGGCTTGGGGCCTGGATCCGTTGACCGAGGCCTGTGCGTCGCCGATGAACGAGTACCGCAGCAGCATCGAATTCGCTTCCCCCGATCTTCCGCTTCGCGACGATGTGCGCCGCCTGGGTGCACTGGTCGGCGACCTGCTGGTTGAACAGGTGTCCGCCGCGTTTCTCGACGACGTCGAGGACGTGCGTACCCGCGCCATCGCGCGCCGCGAGAACCAGGCGCCGCTGTCCGAGCTGGCCGATGGATTGGCCGGGCGCACGCCGCAGCAGGCCGAAACCATGGTGCGTGCGTTCAGCACGTACTTCCAGGTGGTCAACATCGCCGAGCGCGTGCACCGCATCCGCCGCCGCCGCGATTACCAGCGCGCCGGTACCGCCGCTGCACAGCCCGATGGCCTGCAGGATGCACTGCAGCACCTGAAGGCGCAGGGCGTGAGCCTGGACGAACTGGCGCAGTGGCTGCCGCGAATCGACATCGAACCGGTGTTCACCGCGCACCCGACCGAGGCGGTGCGCCGCGCGCTGCTGGAAAAAGAACAGCTGATGGTGGCCAGCCTGGTGGACAACCTGGATGGCCAGCGCACGCCGGGCGAGGCTGCAGCCGATGCCGCGCGCTTCCGCATGGCACTCACCGCGTCCTGGCAGACCACCGATTCCTCGCCGGTGCGGCCCACGGTCGATGACGAACGCGAGCACGTTGGCTTCTACCTGGTGCAGGTGCTGTATCGGGTGATTCCGGTGTTGTACGAATCGCTGCAGCAGGCGCTGCGCGATACCTACGGCGAGGAGCTGCCGCTGCCGCGGCTGCTGCGCTTCGGCACTTGGGTGGGCGGCGACATGGACGGCAATCCGAACGTGGATGCCGGCACCATCCGCAACACGCTGGATGCGCAGCGCCAGGCCGTGCTCGGGCGCTACCAGAAGGAGCTGCTGCAGTTGGCCGGCCTGCTCAGCCAGTCCACGGAGCGGGTGGGCGTGAGTGAAGCGCTGCAGGCGCGCGTTGCGTATTACCAGCAGCTGCTGCCGCAGGTGCAGTCGCGGCCGCGCCATGCCGACATGCCGTATCGCCTGCTCAATGACCGCATGCGCGCGCGCCTGCAGGCCACGCTGGATGATGGCGAAGGCGCGTACGCCGGCCCGGATGAACTGATCGACGATCTGCAGCTGATCCTGGACAGCCTGCGTGCCAACCGTGGCGAACATGCCGGTGGCTTCGCCGTGCAGCGCCTGCTGTGGCGGGTGAAGACCTTCGGTTTCCATCTGGCGCGGCTGGACGTGCGCCAGGAATCGAGCGTGCATGCACGCGCGCTGGCTGCGGTGCTGGGCGGCGAAGACGCCTGGCAGGCGCTGGATGCGCTGGGCCGTGCGCGCCTGCTGGGCCCACATGCCAGTGGTGAAGCGGCACTGCCCGGCAGTGATGACGAAGGCAACCAGCGCCTGGATGCGGTGTTCGCGGCGCTGGCCGATGCGCGCGCGCGGCATGGCGGCGACGCATTGGGCAGCTACATCATTTCCATGGCGCATGATCGCGGCGACGTGCTGGCCGTGCTGGCACTGGCACGGCGCGGTGGTCTGATCGATGCCGATGGCGGCGTACCGCTCGACATCGCACCGCTGTTTGAAACCGTGGACGACCTCAAGCGTGGCACCGCCACCCTTCGCGATCTGCTGGAGGACCCGGTGTACCGCGCGCATCTTCGAGCACGCGATGACGTGCAGATGGTGATGCTGGGGTACTCGGACAGCAGCAAGGATGGAGGTATCGCCGCGTCGCGCTGGGGCCTGCAGCGTGCGCAGGTGGAACTGCTGGACGTGGCCGCGGAGGCCGGCATCCGCCTGACCTTCTTCCATGGCCGCGGCGGCTCGATCAGCCGTGGTGGTGGCAAGACCACCCATGCCGTGGACGCTTCGCCGCGCGGCAGCATCGATGGCCGCCTGCGGGTGACCGAGCAGGGCGAGGTGATCCACCGCAAGTACGGTATCCGTGCGCTGGCGCTGCGGTCGCTGGAACAGGCCACCGGCGCGGTGCTGCGCGCCAGTCTGCGCCCGCGTGCCGCCGAGCCGCGCGAAGACGACTGGCGGCCGGTGATGGACGCCGTGTCCGCCTCCAGCAGCGAGGTCTATCGCGCGTTTGTCGGCCAGACGGGCTTCATGGACTACTTCCGCACGGCTACGCCGATCGATGTGATCGAACGGATGACGCTGGGCTCGCGGCCGTCGCGGCGGCTGGGCCAGGACGCCGCGCTGGGCAACCTGCGCGCGATTCCGTGGGTGTTCGCCTGGAGCCAGGCGCGCGCGGTCATTCCGGGCTGGTACGGGGTGGGCAGTGGCCTGCAGGCGGCGGTGGATGCCGGCCACGAGCAGACGCTGCGCGGGATGGCGCGTGACTGGCCGTTCTTCCGTACCTTCCTCGACGACATCGCGATGGTGCTGTCCAAGGGCGATATCACCATTGCCGAGCAGTTCTCGCAGTTGTCCGGCGATCTGCACGCGCGCTTCTTCCCGCAGGTCGAACAGGAACTCGAGCTGACCCGGCACTGGCTGCTGGCACTGATGGGCCAGCAGACCCTGCTCGACCACGATGCGCGGCTGGCGCTGTCGATCCGCCTGCGCAATCCCTACGTGGATCCGATCAGCGTGCTGCAGGTGGATCTGCTGCAGCGCTGGCGGGCCAGCGGGCGCGAGGATGACGAACTGCTGCGGGCGCTGGTGGCCTGCGTGAACGGCGTTTCGCAGGGCGTGCAGAACACCGGTTGACCTGCGAATCCGAAAGGGTAGTGCCGGCCGCTGGCCGGCAATCTCATGATGTCCGGCAGCACGCGCAAGGTTGCCGGCCAGCGGCCGGCACTACCAGGTTCGCGGTCAATCCTCCGGTGACGGCGGATTGGACGCCAGCAGTTCCAAGTGCCGCTGTTCCATTTCCTGCCGCAGCTGGCGCCTGATCTGCGCCGCGGCCTGGCGGCGCTTCTCGTCCGAACTGGCCGGCTGCAGCGTCGGCACCGGCGTCGGCCGGCCTTCCTCGTCCACGGCCACCATGGTGAAAAAGCAGCTGTTGGCGTGGCGCACGCTGCGCTTGAGGATGTCCTCGGCCACCACCTTGATGCCGATCTCCATCGACGAGGTGCCGGTATGATTCACCGAGGCTAGGAAGGTGACCAGTTCGCCCACCGCGATGGGCTGGCGGAACATCACCTGGTCCACCGACAGGGTGACCACGTAACTGCCCGCATAGCGGCTGGCGCAGGCGTAGGCCACCTGGTCGAGCAGGCGCAGGATGGCGCCGCCGTGGACCTTGCCGGAGAAATTGGCCATGTCCGGTGACATCAGCACGGTCATGGACAGTTGGTGGGTTTTCAGTTCGGTCGACATGCGCCGATTGTATCGGCAACCGGTAGTGCCGGCCGCTGGCCGGCTGCGGTGGTGCGCGACCTCGGACGCCAGGCCTACGAACCGGTCTGGCACGCGAT
>NZ_JBNNHG010000170.1:0-7468 GCF_050268705.1 Stenotrophomonas sp. NPDC077659
ACCCCCCGCTCTCCCCATGTGGGGGTGCCGGGTGGGCGCCCCACGCCCTATTGTGTTGGCCGGGCCGGTGCGGGTCATCCCACACGGGCGGCCCCGCGCCCGGCACTACCGATGCAGCAAACAAAAGGGCCGGAGTTTGCCCCGGCCTCTTCGTTTCAACCCGTTACCGCTCTCAGGCAATCGCTTCCTGGTAACGACGCTCGACCTCGTTCCAGTCGATGACGTTGAAGAAGGCGCCGATGTATTCCGGGCGACGGTTCTGGTACTTCAGGTAGTAGGCGTGTTCCCACACGTCCAGGCCCAGGATCGGCGTGTTGCCTTCCATCAGCGGGCTGTCCTGGTTGCCGGTGCTTTCCACCACGACCTTCTTGTCCGGGGTCACGCTCAGCCAGGCCCAGCCGCTGCCGAAGCGGGTCAGCGCCGCCTTGGTGAAGGCGTCCTTGAAGGTATCGAAACCGCCCAGGTCCTTGTCGATGGCCTTGGCCACGTCACCGACCGGGTTGCCGCCGGCGTTGGGGGCCATCACGGTCCAGAACAGCGAATGGTTGGCGTGGCCACCACCGTTGTTGCGCACCGGACCCTGCAGATTCTCCGGCAGCGACTTCAGCTTCTTCACCAGCTCTTCGACCGGCAGGTCAGCGTACTCGGTCCCTTCCAGCGCCGCGTTGACGTTGTTGATATAGGTCTGGTGATGCTTGGTGTGATGGATTTCCATCGTTGCCGCATCGATGTGCGGTTCCAGCGCGTCGTAGGCGTAGGACAGCTTGGGCAGGGTGTAGGCCATGATGCATCTCCTGATAGCGAGGGCACCCGACGAGGGCGTCGGGCGGTGCGCGTTGAATGATGGGGACAGGGCGCCAGATTACCAAGGGGGGTGTAAAGGAAATTGCGTCCTGCGGGTGATCGCAGTGACAATTGTTACGCACCGGTGACGCGGCGATCATTCCTCATGCGCGATGCAGCGCCCAAGCGCTACAGTGCATGCACTTCCCTCGCCTGCCCCGGCCCATGCGCAATCCCCGGCTGTTGATCACCGCCATCGCCTTGCTGTTGCTGGGCCTGGTCGCCAACCATTTCCTGCAGCGGCCACCCGCACCGCAGTTCGCGCCGGACCTGCAGGGGACGGACAGCCGCGCCGCCCCGCCTGCACGCGCCACCGGCAATGACCGCAGCGACGGACTGCCCGGCTTCCTGCCGGCCGAGGCACGGCAGACCATCGCGCTCATCCAGCGCGGCGGCCCCTTCCCGCACCGTCAGGACGGCAGCACCTTCGGCAACCGCGAACAGCGGCTGCCGCAACGGCCGCGCGGCTATTACCGCGAATACACGGTCGACACTCCGGGCGCCTCCAACCGTGGGGCGCGCCGCATCATCACCGGTGGCGACCCGCCGCAGGCGTGGTACTACACCGACGATCACTACGATTCGTTCCGCAGCTTCACCGTACCGGCCCCCGGAGAACGCCCATGAGCCACGACGATTTCGGCCTCGGCCTGCATGACATCAACAACGCCGGCGTCTATGCCATCGATACCGGCGACATCGGCGCGCTGGCGGCCGCCATGCGTGATGCCGCGTTGAAGGTGATCCGCATCGACCTGCACGGCGTAGCCGACAAGCGTACCCTGCTGGCACGGTTGGCCGCGCAACTGGACTTCCCCGCCGGTTTCGGTGGCAACTGGGATGCCCTGGCCGACAACCTGCGCGACCTGCAGTGGCTGCCGGCACCGGGTTATGCGCTGTTCCTGGCCGATGTGGACGCACTGCGCGCCGGGGCGGCGAAAGAGTTCGACACCCTGCTGGATGTCATGGACGAGGCCAGCCGCGATTGGGTCGGGCGTGATGTGCCGTTCTGGGTGTTCCTGTCACAGAGCGCGTGAGGACCTCTTCCACGCATGGCGTGGATCCATGGGTAGCGCCGGGCCATGCCCAGCGAGCGCGCATCGCGGCATGCACACGGCCGCCGGGCATGGCCCGGCGCTACCGTAAGTCCAACGTCACCGGCTGCCGTTGTCTTCCTGCAGTTCTTTCTTGAACGGGATATCCGGCGGCGGCCGTGCCACGGCCGGCTGGTCCTGCATGTTCGGGTCGGTCAGGCCACAACCACCACCGGCCTGCAGGATCGAGATCACGCAGGAGATCTTCGTGCTGGTCCCCGGCAACGGAATCTCCATCGCCTTGACGCCCTTGCGCACCCACTCGGCCAGCAGCGATTCCTGTGGCACCCAGTATTTATCGAACGAGGTGGGCGTGTAGTCGTACGGCGGGCGCTTCAGCCACCGGCCCGACTCGGCGATGCGTTCCTTGGTCCAGCCATCATTGGCACCCCCCGGCGCACCGCGCTCGGCGGCACCCGTGCCGTCCTCGCCAGGCACGTTGACGCTGCCATCGGCATTGAACAATCCCTGCCCCGCACCGCGTGCACTGGCCTGCGCGGCACCAGTGCGCGCACCGTCACGGTTGCGGTCCGAGGCCCCCCAGTCGTCCCCCTTGGCGGGCGTGGCCCAGTTGCCAGGGGTCGGCGCAGGACGCGCGCCGGCCTGTGCCGGCGTCGCTGAGCTGGCCGTTGGGCGTGATGCGGTGGCCGTGGCAGCGCTGGTGGCACTGTCTGCCGTTTCCGGTGTCGGCGTGCGGCTGGCGCCAGCGGAAGGCGATGGTGCAGGCTCCGGCGCGTTGGCCACGCTGCGTTCGCGCACCTGCACGTCACGACCGGCTGGCGCGCGCACGCTCGGTTCGCGTCCGGGCACCGCGGCCATCCGCACCTGCGGATCGACCACCGCCTGCACTTCGCGCTCGCGGACCTGCATTTCACGCCGCTGCGGCAGGCGCACTTCGACCTCGGCGCTGCGGACCGCCTGCGACACCACTGGCGCTTCCACCGAGGTGACCTCGCGTTCGCGCACCTGCACGTCACGCACGGCAGGCGCGGGCACGGTCAGCGGCGGCGTGCGCACTGGCATCGTCAGCGCAGGCGCCTGCACCGTCTGCACGCTGCGTTCGCGCACAGCGGGCGTCGTGTCACGCGGCACGATGTTCACTTCGGTACGCGGCACGCTCACCGGCGGCACTACGAATTCCGTGGTCGCCTCGGCCACTTCGGTGGCCTGCACCGGCGTCGGCGGCGGCGCGGTCGGCGGTGCCGGCTCGTTCCGGGCCGGCGCGGGTGGTACCACGGCGGCACTGGCCGCCTCGGCAGGGGCTGCGGGGGCAGGCGCGGCAGGCTGCGGGCGCGGCGCGCTGGCCTCACCCGCGGGCTGGCCACTGGCCACCGCACCGGCCTGCGCTGCGGCAGCGGCTTCAGCGCCGGGCTGGTCGCCGCCGCCTTCCTGAGCACCGCGACCGACAAATTCGATCTGCACGCGCTCGCCTTCGGCACCGGCCTCATCCGGTGCCGTGATGCGGATCACCGCCACCCACAGCAGCAGCAGGAAGAACAACAGGTGCAGCAGCGCGCTGACCACCGCCGAGGTCCAGCGCATCCAACGCTGGTCGCGCGGGGCCGGCTCCCAGCCCTGCCACAGCAGCCGCCGCGCCGCGCCCAGCGGGCTCAGTGCCGGCACTGTTCCGGGCCGACCAGGCAACGGTCGCGGCAACAGCACCGCGATCACATCGCTGGCGTGGAACGGCCGAGCGATCGGTTTCAGCGAGCGCAGCCAGATCGCCCAGCCATACGGCAGGCGCGTGCGCTTTTCGAGGATGAGGGGGTGCTGCTGGCGCGCCAGCAGCAGATCGATCAGTTGCTCGGCGCTGGGCAGAGGCACGCGTTGGCGATCAGGCGGCGTTACCGCGGGGGATGTACGGCGCGTGGCCGCTGTCATGGTCGGTCGCGTCACGCACGGCGGTCACGCCCGGCACGCGGCCCATCAGGGTCTTTTCGATGCCCTGCTTGAGCGTGACGTCGGCCATGCCACAGCCCTGGCAACCGCCGCCGAAGCGCAGCAGCACCACGCCGTCGGCCGAGACTTCCTGCACCGCGACCTTGCCACCATGCGAAGCGAGCTGCGGGTTGACCTCGTTTTCCACCACCCAATGCACGCGCTCGACCAGCGAGGCGGCCTCGCCGGGCGCTTCGCCCTTGATGCGCGGGGCCTTGATGGTCAGCTGCTGGGTACCGGCGTTGCCCGGCACGATGTCGATCTCGGCACCGTCGAGCCAGGCCACGCTGCGCGCGTCCACATACAGAGTGAAGCCATCGCAGTCCACCGCCCACTCGTCGCCCAGCAGGTCGGCGGGTTCGGCGAATTCCAGGCGGGCGTCTGCGCGCGCGGTGCCCGGGTCGACCGCGCTCAGGCGCACGCCCATGCCGGGCACGCCCTCGCGTTCGATCAGCTTGCGGAAGTGGGTCTGGGCAGTGTCGGAGATCTGGATCATCAGGCTATTCTAGCCAAGTCAGCGCCGGTCGCTCATTCGGTTTATACACCGCCCGGCGCATTGTTCAGTCAATACGAGGTGGAGGAACCCATGTCCGACCTGATTCCGCTGGCACAGGCGCACTGCGTGCCGCGAAAGGGCAGCGACCACAAGCTGGGCGAAGCCCGCCTGGCCGAACTGCTGCCGCAGGTGCCGGGCTGGGAACTTGCCGAGGCCGGCCAGGCGCTGGTGCGCACCTTCCGCTTCAAGGATTACTACGCGACCATGGCCTTTGTGAACGCAGTAGCCTGGATTGCCCACCACGAGGACCACCACCCGGACCTCGGCGTGCATTACGACCGCGCCGTCGTGCGCTATTCCACCCACGACGTGGGCGGGCTGAGCGAGAACGACTTCATCTGCGCGGCCAAGACCTCGGCCCTCATGGAGCACGTGAAATGAATGTTCGCCTGCTGAGCCTGTCCCTGCTCGCCGCCACCGGGCTGGCCGGCTGCGGTTCCCCGCAGCCGCCGGAGCCGCCGGCCGCGCCGCCCACCGAGGTGGCCGCGGTGAAGACCCCGCCGCCGCAGTACCCGATGGAACTGGCCTGCACCGGCGTGGGCGGCACCAGTACCTTCAAGGTCACCATCGGCACCGACGGCAAGCCCAGCGAAGTGCTGCTGCTGACCGGCGCCGGCAATGCGCAGCTGGACGAGCTGGCCAGGACCGCCGTGCAGGCCTGGGAATTCAAGGCCGCTACCCGCAACGGCCAGGCCGTGCCGGCCACCATCCAGGTACCGGTCAGCTTCAACCCGCCGCAGCCCAAGCCGGACCAGTGCTTCGCCATCGAAGAGCGGATGCGCCGCGGCGGCTGAAGGCCGACGTGGTGTCGAGGCCAGCCGACGCCCGCCTCGCCCCCGCCGCCCCGGCACATTCCGGGGCGGCTGCTGAACGATCAGGATCGCGTCGGTAAATGCTGCAGATCTCCCCGGAAAATTTCTGGATCGCGCTCGCGGTCACCCTCGCCGCCGGCCTGGCAACGGCCATCGGCAGCCTGCTGGTCCTGTTCTCGCGCCGCCCCAGCCCGCGCCTGCTGGCGTTCGGCCTGGCCTTTGCCGGCGGGGCGATGGTCTATGTGTCGCTGTCGGAAATCCTGAACAAGTCGATCGAATCCTTCGCGCTGGCCTACGGCGAGCGCAGCGGCTTCACCTGGGGCACCCTCGCCTTCCTTCTGGGCGTGCTGGCGATCGTGGCCATCGATCATCTGATCCCGAACCCGCACGAGACGCTGGATTCAAAGGAACCGGCGTTTCGCGACAACAACAAGGCCTATATCAAGCGGGTCGGCCTGCTCACGGCGGTGGCGATCACCGCGCACAACTTCCCGGAAGGCCTGGCGACCTTCTTCGCCACCGTGGAAAGCCCGTCGGTGGGCATGCCGCTGGCCTTCGCCATCGCCATCCACAACATTCCCGAGGGCATCGCCATCGCGGTGCCGGTGTACTTCGCCACGCAGAGCAAGCTGCACGCCTTCCTGGCCAGCCTGCTGTCCGGCCTGGCCGAGCCGGTGGGCGCGGTGCTCGGCTATTTCCTGCTGAAGGGCTCGCTGTCGCATGCCACGTTCGGCTGGGTGTTCGGGCTGATTGCCGGGGTGATGGTGTTCCTGGCGCTGGACGAACTGCTGCCTGCGGCCAAGCGCTATGCCAAGGGCCACGAGACCGTGTACGGGCTGGTGGCCGGCATGGGCACGCTGGCGATCAGCCTGGTGCTGTTCAAGTGGTGATCGGTTTGTAGAGTCGAGCCATGCTCGACTGGCTTTCCTCGACAGGCTTGCCGCGACCCGGCCGAGAAGCCGTCGAGCATGGCTCGACGCTACAAGGGTTACTTCAGGCGGTCCAGCGCCTCGACCAGCTCCTCGGCCAGCGGTGCGTTCAGCACGTACGGGGTCTTTCCGGCGTCCAGCGCGAACTCCAGCGAGGCCGCGTGCAGGAACAGCCGCTTCAGGCCGATCTGCTCACGAAGCCGCTTGTTGACTGCCGGATCGCCGTATTTGTCGTCACCGGCCACCGGATGCCCCAGATGCTGGGCATGCACGCGGATCTGGTGGGTACGGCCCGTTTCGATGCGCACTTCGCAGTACGAATGGCCGCCCTTGCGCTCCAGCACCCGGAAATGGCTGATCGATTCCTTCCCGATCGCGTTGACCTGGACGTGGCGCTCGCCCCCCTGGCGCAGGCCCACGTGCAGCGGCGCGTCGACCGTCATCACGCCGTCGGGCATGCGGCCAGCCAGCAGGGTCAGGTAGCGCTTGCGGATGCCGGCGCCGTGGTCTTCACGCAGCAGCGCCTGCAGCTCGCTCAGGGCCGAACGCTTCTTGGCCACGATCAGCAGGCCCGAGGTGTCGCGATCCAACCGGTGGACCAGCTCCAGGGTCTGCCCCGGGCGCAGGGCACGCAGGGTCTCGATGGCGCCGAAGCTGATACCGCTGCCGCCGTGGCTGGCCACGCCGGTCGGCTTGTTCAGGGCCAGCAGGCGGGCGTCCTCGAACACGATGGCCTGTTCCAGCCGGCGCATGAAGGACTCGGGTGGACCGGCCTTGTCTCCTTCTTCAGTGAGACGAACCGGCGGCACACGCACCTCATCGCCCGCCTCCAGCTTGCGTTCGGCCTTGGCGCGGCCGCCGTTCACGCGGACCTGGCCGCTGCGCACCAGCTTGTAGACCAGGCTGCGCGGGGCGCCCTTGAGCTGGCCCAGCAGGAAATTGTCCAGGCGCTGACCTGCACGGTCCTCGGGAACGGTGATCATGCGCACGGAAGGCTTGTCGCCGGCGGGCTTGGTGGGGTCTGAGGCAGTCATCTGGCTGTTTATTCTGTTACACTCGGGGGGCGAGATAAGGGATTGATTTTGTTGGAAGTTACTCAGGGCCAGAAGCCCAGCTTCCGACGAATCCGGCACAGTGCGCGACCACCGCCCGCGGGGCGGCCATGTTAGCGGCTCACCGGCCTTCCCGGCCATCGCCGGATGCCTGACACGCAACCGTGCTGAACATGTCCCGTGTGGCGCCTCGCGGCCGAAGCCGCTCTTCTTCACGCCACCGATGGGCACGCGCGGATCGGAG
>NZ_JBNNHG010000171.1:0-7455 GCF_050268705.1 Stenotrophomonas sp. NPDC077659
CGCGGTGGCCGCCTTCGGCTTCCGCTGCATGCTGCTGGTGGCCGCGCTGGGCGTGTCTACGCGCCCATCGCCCAGCGCCTGGGCATGAGCCTGGTCAAGAGCGAGCTGCAGAACCTCGGCTTCAAAGCGCTGTACCCGTGGCGCCACGCCATCATTGAAAAACACATCCGCAGCCAGCCGGTGGTACGCCGCGAGGCGATGGCGCAGGTGGAAGTGCAGCTGTCGCAGCGGCTGGCGAAGGAGGGCATCGAGCACCGCCTGGTCAGCCGCATCAAGACCCCGTGGAGCATCTACAACAAGATGCGCGACGAGAACAAATCCTTCGACCAGGTGATGGATGTGTTCGGCTTCCGCCTGGTCGTGCGCAGCGTGCCCAACTGTTACCACGCGCTGGGTTCGGTGCATGCCACCTTCAAGCCGCTGGATGGCCGCTTCCGCGATTTCATTGCCATCCCCAAGGCCAACGGTTACCAGTCGCTGCACACCGTGCTGTTCGGGCCCTACGGTTCGCCCATCGAGGTGCAGATCCGCACCGAGGAAATGGACCTGATCGCCGAACGCGGCGTGGCCGCGCACTGGACCTACAAGTTCGGTGGCGATTCGCCCAACAGCGCGCAGAGCCGTGCCCATGCCTGGATCGTCGAACTGATTGATTCACAGCGCGCCGCCGGTTCGTCACTGGAATTCCTCGACAACGTGAAGGTCGACCTGTTCCCCGACGAGGTCTACCTGTTTACCCCCAAGGGCAAGATCCTGGCCCTGCCGCGCAACTCGACCGCCCTTGACTTCGCCTACGCCGTGCATACCGACGTAGGCAACATGGCCGTGGCCTCGCGCGTGGACAAGAAGCTGGTGCCGCTGCGCACCAAGCTGGTGTCCGGGCAGTCGGTGGAAATCATCACCGCGCGTTCGGCCACGCCCAAGCCGCAGTGGCTGGAGTTCGTGGTCACCAGCAAGGCACGCACCGCCATCCGCCACCAGCTCAAGCAGCTGGAACACGAAGACGCCGTGCAGCTGGGCCATCGCATGCTGGACCGCGCGCTGGAAGCGATGGATTCCTCGCTGGAACGCCTGCCCAAGGGCCGCCTGGATGCCTTCCTGGCCGAGCACCGGTTCCCGCGCCTGGAGGCCCTGCTGGCCGAAGTGGCGCTGGGCAACTGGATGCCCACCCAGGCTGCACAGGCCTTGATGGCCTATGCCGAACTGCGGGGTGGCGCGCACTCGCGCCAGCACTCGCAGGAAAAGATCCTCATCAACGGCAGCGAGCGCGGCGTGGTCACCTTTGCCGGGTGCTGCCAGCCGATTCCCGGCGACGAGATCATGGGTTACCACACCGCCGGCAAGGGCATCGTGGTGCATCGCATGGATTGCCCGAACCTGGCCGAACTGCGCAAATCGCCCGAACGCTGGGTGCTGATCGGCTGGGACACCACTGTGTCCGGCGACTACGACACCTCGCTGGTGGTGGAAGTGGAGAATGGCACCGGCGTGCTGGCGCAGCTGGCTGCGGCCATCGCCCAGAGCCATTCCAACATCGAGCGCGTGGATTACCTGGATCGCGATTTCAACGCCGCCGTGCTGGCGTTCAACATCCAGGTGCGCGACCGCAACCACCTGGCCGAAGTCATGCGCCGCCTGCGCCGCCTGTCGGTCGTGCAATCGGTGCGCCGTCAGTAGATCCACGCCATGCGTGGATGATGTTGCGTCCGCCGGGGATGGCCCGGCGCTACCGGGTTGCATCGGTTCCCGTTGTCGTAGATCCACGCCATGCGTGGATGATGTTGCGGTAGTGCCGGCCGCTGGCCGGCAAGCATCGCGATGCCACCCGACGCTTCTGGGTTTGCCGGCCAGCGGCCGGCACTACCGGGTTGCTACAATCACCGCTCTGTTTTCTGCATACCCCCGGAGCGACCATGTCCCGCCAGATCATCAACACCGAAAAGGCACCCGCCGCCATCGGCCCGTACTCGCAGGCCGTGCGTGCCGGCAACACCGTGTACTTCTCCGGCCAGATTCCGCTGGACCCGGCCACCGGCGAAATCGTCGGCGCCGGTGACGTCGAAGCGCAGGCCCGCCGCGCCTTCGACAACCTCAAGGCCGTGGCCGAAGCCGCTGGCGGTTCGCTGGACAAGGTCGTGCGCCTGGGCCTGTACCTGACCGACCTGGCCGAGTTCGCCAAGGTCAACGCCGTCATGCAGGACTACTTCCAGGCGCCGTTCCCGGCCCGTTCCACCATCGAAGTCTCCGGCCTGCCCAAGGGCGCCAACTTCGAGGTCGACGCTGTGATGGTCATCGACTGACCCACCCGTGGCACGCAAGGCGGCGGTCACCCCGGCACTGTCACCGTCCGGCGAAGCATCCCTGGCGATGCTGGCCGGCGTGGGCCCGGCCGTGGCCGCCAAACTGCAGGCGCGCGGCTTGGCCACCCTGCAGGATCTGTGGCTGCACCTGCCGCTGCGCTATGAAGACCGTACCCGCCTGACCCTGATTGAAGACCTGCGCAATGGCGTGCCGGCGCAGGTGGATGTACGGGTGGTGGCCGTTGAGCGCGGCATGCGCCACCGGCCCATGCTGAAGGTGGCGGTGGAGGACGAAGGCCGCGGCACCCTGGTGCTGCGTTTTTTCCATTTCCGCCAGCAACAGGTAGGGCAGTTTGCGGTCGGCAACCGGCTGCGCTGCTTCGGCACGCCCAAGCCCGGCCATCTGGGCCTGGAAATCGTCCACCCCAGTTACCAGGTGCTGGGCCGCCATGACGATCCCGACCTGGGTGATCGTCTGGATCCGGTCTATCCCATCGTGGAAGGCGTGGGGCCGATGACCCTGCGCAAACTGATCGGCCAGGCGCTGGACCGCCTGCCCGAAGAAGACACGCTGGAACTGCTGCCCAGCGGCTGGTTGGATGGCTTGGGTCTGCCGTCGTTGCGAAGCGCGCTGCTGACCGTGCACCGCCCGCCACCGGACGCCGATCTGGCCGCGCTGGCCGCCGGCACCCATCCGGCGCAGCGCCGGCTGGCGATGGAAGAGCTGCTGGCCCACCACCTCAGCCTGCGCCGCCAGCGCATTGCCCTGCAGGCGCACCACGCACCGCCGCTGGCCGGGCCGGGCAAGCTGGCCAAGGCCCTGCTGAAGCAGTTGCCGTTCGCGCTGACCGGCGCGCAGGCGCGTGTGTTCAAGCAGATCCGCGAAGACCTCGCCCGGCCCAGCCCGAAGCTGCGGCTGGTGCAGGGCGATGTCGGCTCCGGCAAGACCGTGGTCGCCGCGCTGGCGGCGATGCTGGCGGTGGAGCAGGGCAAGCAGGTCGCATTGGCCGCTCCCACCGAACTGCTGGCCGAACAGCACCTCAACAATCTGCGTACCTGGCTGGAACCACTGGGGGTGCGTGTGTGCTGGCTGGCCGGCAAGGTCACCGGCAAGGCGCGGGCCAAGGTGATCGAGCAGGTGGCCAACGGTGAAGCGCAGGTCGTGGTCGGCACCCATGCGTTGATGCAGGAGGCGGTGGTTTTCCAGGATCTGGCCCTGGCCATCGTCGATGAACAGCACCGCTTCGGCGTTCACCAGCGGCTGGCACTGCGTGATAAAGGGGCAGGCGTACACAGCGTGCCGCACCAGCTGGTGATGACCGCCACGCCCATTCCGCGCACGCTGGCGATGTCCGAGTACGCGGACCTGGATGTATCGGCCATCGACGAACTGCCGCCGGGCCGCACGCCGGTGCAGACCGTCGCATTGAACAATGACCGTCGCCCGGAGTTGATCGAGCGCATCGCGCTGGCCTGCCGGGAAGGGCGGCAGGTGTACTGGGTCTGCACCCTCATCGAAGAAAGCGAAGAGCTGGATGCCACGCCCGCGCAGGCCACCTACGAATCGCTGCAGGCGCTGCTGCCCGGCGTGCGCGTGGGCCTGGTGCATGGCCGCCTGAAGGCGGCGGAAAAGCTGGCCACGATGGTCGCGTTCAAGGCAGGCGAGATCGATCTGCTGGTGGCGACCACCGTGATTGAAGTGGGCGTGGACGTGCCCAATGCCTCGCTGATGGTGATCGAAAACGCCGAGCGCTTGGGGCTGGCCCAGCTGCACCAGCTGCGCGGTCGCGTTGGTCGCGGTTCGGCGGTATCGCGCTGCGTGTTGCTGTACCAGGCCCCGCTCTCGCAGATGGCACGCGAGCGCCTGCAGACCATGCGCGAAACCAACGATGGCTTCGTCATCGCCGAAAAGGATCTGGAACTGCGCGGCCCCGGCGAACTGCTGGGCACCCGCCAGACGGGCCTGGCCGGTTTCCGCATTGCCGACCTGGCCCGCGACGCCGGCCTGCTGCCCGGCGTGCACGACCTGGCCGAGCGCCTGCTGGCCCAGCAGCCGGCCCTGGCCGACCGCGTGGTCAACCGCTGGATCGGCACCGCCGTACGTTACGCCTCGGCGTAAGGCACGGGCTCTGACCCCATTCCCGGCATGCCCATCCACGCATGGCGTGGATCTACTGTAGAACCGAGCCTGCGCTCGGCTGCCGTTCGCGCCGCGCGCGGGAGTCGAGCATGGCTCGACGCCTACCAACAGCCGCCGGAACCTGTCGAAGGCGGGGTGGCTCCGGTTGCGGGGGCGTGAGCCGCATGGATGCGGCGACCGAGCTTACATGGACGTACTTGCAGCGGTTCCCGCAACCAGACCCACCCCGGCAACCTCGGGAATCCAGCTTCTGCCGTTGCTCTGGCGTTTGCCGTTGATTCGGCGGTGCAGGGCGCCGCCCTGCCGAACCCGAACCCACATACTTGCAACGGTCATCAACCCGGTCCACACTTCGTTGCCGATCTGAAGACGGCAACGATGACCCACAAGATCCCGCTGTTGATCGACACCGACCCCGGTGTGGACGACGCCCTGGCCCTGCTGATGGCCTTTGCCGATGAACGGCACGAGGTGGTCGCCCTGACCATCGCCGCCGGCAACGTCGGCCTCGAATACACGGTCCGTAACGCCCTCAAGCTCTGCGACATCGTCGGCCGCGCCGATGTGCCGGTGTTCGCCGGCAGCCCCGATCCGCTGCTGCACCCCTCGGTGGACGCCGCCCACGTGCATGGCCGCGACGGCTACGGCGATGTGGACCTGCCGCCGCCCAGCCGCCAGGCCGAGGCTGAACACGCCGCCCTGGCCATACTGCGCCTGTCGCACCAGTACGCTGGCGAGCTGATGCTGGTGATGCTCGGCCCGTTGACCAACCTGGCGCTGGCCCTGAAGCTGGACCCGACCCTGCCCCAGCGCATCAAGCAGATCGTGGTGATGGGGGGGGCGGTCACCTGCCACGGCAACATCACCCCGGCGGCTGAATTCAACATCGCCTTCGACCCGGAAGCGGCGCACGTGGTGTTCACCTCGTTCAAGCACCTGCGGGTGTCCGACTGGGAAGCGACTGTCGCCCACGGCCTGCCGCTGGAGCAGGCCGAGCAGTGGCTGCAGGCCGATTCGGACAATGCCCGCTTCTACGAGCTGATCTCGCGCAAGACCCGCGCGCTGTCTGAAGATGCCAAGGGCGGCCGCTGGTACACCGCCGATGCGGTGGCCATGGCCTGGGCGCTCAACCCGGACGGCCAGCTGCAGGTGGAGTCGCGCCCGTTGAATGTGGAGCTGAACGGCACGTTCAGCCGCGGGGCCACGATTGTCGACTGGAACCGCCAGACCGGCCAGCCGGACAACTGCGATCTGCTGATGGCCTACGATCAGGCCCGTTTCGAGGCCCTGGTGCGCCAGGCGCTGGGCGCGGACTGAGCCCGATGCACACACACCAGTTGCCCCGCACGGCAACCGGTGTTTATAATGCCGCTCTTGACCACCAGCCCATTTACGGTGTGAGCCCATGAAGGCCGATATCCATCCGAACTACCGCGACGTCGTCTTCGAAGACGTCACTTCCGATTTCAAGATCCTGACCCGCTCCACCATGGCGACCAAGGAAACCACCACCTGGACCGACGGTAACGAATACCCGCTGGTCAAGGTCGAAATTTCCTCGGCTTCGCACCCGTTCTACACGGGCAAGCACAAGGTGATCGACACCTCGGGCCGTATCGACAAGTTCCAGAAGCGCTACGCGCGCTGATCCGTCGATCCCGCTTCGAACCAACGGCCGCGCTTTGCGCGGCCGTTTGTTTTTGTCCGGCGCCCACCCGACGGGCGTTTGGAAGATCGGAACAGACCGTTCAGGGCGTGGTGTCTTTGCCCATCAAGGCCGCTTGCCGGCGGGGTGTTCCTGCCTGTCGTCTACGACTTCCGTCTAGCACCCGACAAATGCTGCTGTGCGATAATGGCCTGATCCCCGGCACAGGCCGAGGACGTCATTCACGTGCCTGACCAACGCGCTTGGGCAGGCGCCTTCCCATGAAGGAGCGCACACAGTGTCCGATCTTGATCAGGTCACGCTCAACGCCGGCGAAAAGTCGGTCGTTCTGCCCGTCATCAAACCCACCCTTGGCAACGACTGCGTCGATATCGCGAAGCTGACCAAGGAAACGGGGTTCTTCACCTACGATTCCGGCTTCACCGCGACGGCCAGCTGCAAGTCCGCCATTACCTACATCGACGGCGACAAGGGCGTGCTGTTGTACCGCGGCTACCCGATCGAACAGCTGTCGGAAAAGTCGAGCTACGTCGAAGTGGCCTACCTGCTGATCAATGGCGAGCGCCCGAGCGCCGAGCAGCTGAAGGCCTTCACCGATGAGCTGACCGCCGAAGCCAACGTCGACGATTCGATCAACGCCCTGATCGCCAGCTTCGCCAAGGATGCCCACCCGATGGCCATCCTCGCCGCTGCCATCGCGCAGCTGTCGGCCATCTACCACGATGCGCTGGACCTGTCCGACGCCGAACAGCGCCGCCAGGCCGCCGTGCGCCTGATCGCCAAGGTACCGACCCTGTCGGCCCTGATCTACCGCCACGGCAAGGGCCTGCCGGCCAACAAGCCGGACACCTCGCTGGATTACGTCAGCCGCTTCCTGAAGCAGACCTTCGAGTCGGCTGATGGCCAGTACGATCTGAACCCGGACGTGGTGAAGGCGCTGGACCTGCTGTTCATCCTGCACGCCGACCACGAGCAGAACGCCTCGACCTCGACCGTGCGCCTGGTCGGCTCGACCGGTGCCAACCCGTACGCGTCGGTCGCCGCGGGTGTCACCGCGCTGTGGGGTCCGGCCCACGGCGGTGCCAACGAAGCCGTGCTGAAGATGCTCGAAGAGATTGGCAGCGCCGACAACGTCGAGTCCGCCGTGGTCAAGGCCAAGGACAAGACCTCCGGCTTCCGCCTGATGGGCTTCGGCCACCGCGTGTACAAGAACTTCGATCCGCGCGCCAAGGTCATCGGCGAGATGACCGGCAAGGTGCTCAAGCAGCTGGGCGTGCAGGATCCGCTGCTGGACGGTCAGCGCCGACGGCCAGCGCCTGCTGCTGACCCACCACCGCAAGCTGCTGCGC
>NZ_JBNNHG010000172.1:0-7422 GCF_050268705.1 Stenotrophomonas sp. NPDC077659
AGCATGCGGGTGCTGCCCAGCGGCAGGCCCAGCACGGCACGCAGGTGGTTCTCGAACTGCGAGGTCTCGCTGCCTTCGATGGTCCAGTGCCCGGAATTGTGCACGCGCGGCGCCATCTCGTTGGCCAGCAGTTCGCCATCGCGGCAGAAGAGCTCCAGCGCGAACACGCCCACATAGCCCAGGTGCTCCGCCACGCGGCGCGCATAACCAATCGCCGCCTCATGCTCGGCCTCGGACAGCACGGCCGGGGCCACGCTGGCCGACAGCACGCCATCGACATGCCAGTTGCCGGTGACCGGCCAGGCCTGGAAGCTGCCATCACGGCCGCGCACGGCGACCACGCTCACTTCGCGTTGGAAGGCGACGAAGCCCTCCAGGATCAGCCCGGTGCGCTCGACCTGGGCACCGAGCGCATCCCAGGCCGCGTCGATGTCGGCTTCGCTGCGGAGGCGGAACTGGCCCTTGCCGTCATAACCCAGGCGGCGGGTCTTGAGGATGCACGGCAGGCCGAATTCGGCGGCCTTGGTGGCCAGCTCGTCGCGGCTGCGGATGTCGGCAAACGGCGGCAGCGGGATGCCCAGCTGCTGGAACAGCGTCTTCTCGCTCAGCCGGTCCTGGGCCACCGCCAGCGCCGACGGTGGCGGGTAGACCGGCACCTGGTCGGCCAGCCACTGCGCACTGTCAGCGGGCACGTTCTCGAAATCGAAGGTGACCACGTCGACCTTGGCGGCGAACGCCGCCAGTGCCGCGCGATCATCGAATGCCGCCACGGTGAGCGGTGCCAGCGGGCCACTGCAGGCGTCGGCAGCCGGGTCATACAACTCGAAGCGCAGCCCCAGCGGCGCACCGGCCAGGACCATCATGCGGGCGAGCTGGCCGCCGCCCAGGATGCCGACGGTCAGGCTCATTGGCGGGGATCGTCGTGGGCCATCACATCTTCGGTCTGGCGCGTGCGGAACGCCTCCAGCGCCTGGCCGATGGCCGGCTGGTCGCTGGCCAGCATCGCCGCGGCGAACAGCGCCGCGTTCGACGCACCGGCGTTGCCGATGGCGAAGGTCGCAACCGGAATGCCGGCCGGCATCTGCACGATCGACAGCAGCGAATCCATGCCATTGAGGGCCTTGGACTGCACCGGCACGCCCAGCACCGGCACGGCGGTCTTCGCGGCGATCATGCCCGGCAGGTGGGCAGCCCCGCCGGCGCCGGCGATGATCGCGCGCAGGCCGCGCGGGCCCGCTTCTTCTGCGTAGCTGAACAACACGTCCGGCGTGCGGTGGGCCGAGACCACCTTCACTTCGAACGGAACACCCAGGGCTTCAAGCTTCTGGGCGGCGTGCTGCATGGTTTCCCAATCAGAGCGGGAACCCATGACGATGCCGACAAGCGGCGCGATCGGGTTGGGGGTCATTGGCCGTCACCTGCCTTAAAGACGTATTCTAGCCATCTTCCACGCAAGACGAAGAACCATGGATCGCAAGCTGCTTGACCTGCTGGTGTCGCCGGACACCCGCCAGCCCCTGTCCCTGCTGGATGGCAAGGGTCTGGACGCCCTCAACAAGGCTATTTCCGCTGGCGCGGTGATCAAGGCCGATGGCAACCCGCTGGCCCAGCCGCTGCGCGAAGCGCTGGTCACCCGTGACCGCAAGCAGGTGTTCCGGGTCGACGACGGCATTCCGGTGCTGCTGGCCGAAGAGGCCATCCCGACCGCCCAGATCGCTGACTTCCCCGCCGCATGACAACCCTGCCAGCGCCGGATGCGACCCTGGTCGCGGCCGATGTCGCCCGCGCGTTGGCCGAGGACCTGGGCAGCGGTGACGTCACTGCCGCTCTTCTGCCCGACCAGGCCGACAGTGCCTACCTGCTGTGCAAGCAGGACGCGGTCATCGCCGGCCGCCCCTGGTTCGATGCCACCCACCGCGCGCTCGACCCGGACGTGCGCATCGAATGGCGCGTAGCCGAGGGTGACCGCGTGGCCGCCGGCACCGTACTGGCCCTGCTGCATGGCCGCAGCCGCAGCCTGGTCAGTGCCGAGCGCACCTCGCTGAACTTCCTGCAGACCCTGTCCGGCACCGCTACCACCACCGCCCGCTACGTGGCCGCGGTGGTGGGCACCGGCACACGCATCCTTGATACCCGCAAGACCTTGCCTGGCCTGCGCCTGGCGCAGAAGTACGCGGTGCGCTGCGGCGGCGGTGACAACCACCGCTTCGGCCTGTACGACACCGTGATGCTGAAGGAAAACCACATCCGCGCCGCCGGCTCGCTGCCCGCGGCGGTGGCCGCCGCGCGCCAGCGGTGGCCGTCGTTGCCGCTGGTGGTGGAAGTGGAAGACCTGGACCAGCTGCAGCAGGCGCTGGATGCCGGCTGCGAGCGCATCCTGCTGGACGATTTCGATGCCGCGCTGCGCCGCGAGGCCGTGCGCATCACCGCCGGCCGCATTCCACTGGAAGTGTCCGGCAGCGTCGGCCTGGAGGGGCTGCGCGCGATTGCCGAGGACGGTGTGGACTGCATCTCCATCGGAGGGCTGACCAAGCATGTGCAGGCCATCGACCTGTCGCTGAAGCTGGGGCCGCCGCCGGGTTGAGGCCCGCAGGACCCTGTAGAACCGAGCCCACGCCCGGCTGCCTCTCGATCTGCAGCGCGACCCGCACGCGCTGCGCGCGATGAGCCGAGCATAGGCTCGGCTCTACGGGATCCGGCTCGCCTTCACGATTCGGCTACGCCTGCCTCTGCGACGCTGCGGCCATCCCCCACAGGAGCCGCGCATGCGCCGGATGCTGTTGCCTGCCTGCCTGCTGCTGGCCGCTGCCCCTTTGTCTGCAGCCGCCGCCGAAGCCTGCGATGTCCCGCCACGGTTCGGCCTGAGCCCGCTGGCCGTGTCCATCCGCAATGCAGCCTGCAATGAGCACCGTCTCTGGTACCGCCCCTTCATCGACCGCGACGGGCGCGCGGCCAGTCTCAGTGTCACCGAAGCGGAGAACGAACATCTGGCCGACAATGGCCTGATCGCTTGGCAGCGCGTGGCCAGTTACTGGCGCGACAGCGGCACACTCAACGCAATGGGCAGCATCCCGGGCGCGAGCAGCTGCCTGGCGCCGCTGGGTACACGCTATACCGACAGCGATTGCCGCGCGTTCCTGGTCGACAATCCGTGGTCGGCCGCGTTCATTTCCTGGGTGATGACCCGTGCCGGGGTGCCGGGCTTCACTACCTCGCCGCGGCATATCGACTACATCCGCGCCGCCTACCAGGCCGGACCGTCTGGCGTGCCGTACCGGCTGCTGGACCCGGCCACGGCAAAACCGGCGCCGGGCGACCTGCTGTGTTTCCTGCGCGACCGCAGCACCACGCTGAGCTACAGCGGCCTGGTGCAGGCGCTGGGCAACGGCTCGGTCGGGCATTGGAAATCGCATTGCGAGGTGGTGGTGGCAGCCAACCTGGGCGGCGACCAGACGCTGTATCTGGTCGGCGGCAACGTGATGAACACCGTGGCGATGCGCCTGCTGCAGCTCGACCGCAGCGGACGCATCCAGCTGCCGCCGGCACGCTCGCGCGACAGCATCGGCGTGGAGCCCAGCTGCACGCCCGGGCGCGAAGACGAATGCAGTTTCAACCGCCAGGACTGGGCGGCACTGCTGCAGTTGAATGCCACTGTGCCCGCCACCTTCGTTTCGCCTGCTCCAGCGGCCGAACCTGCGGTAGATCGCTGACGATCACGCTTGATCCCGCGCCGCTTCGCCGCCATCTTGGCTGCATCGACTCAAGACACTTCCTGCCATGCCCACCCTGCTCCTGTTGCTGATCGCTGGCGGTATCGTCTATTTCTTCTGGAACGCGGCACGTTCGGCCGCCGAACGTGCCGTCGAACTGGGCCGCAATGCGTGCCGCGCGGCCGATGTGCAGTGGCTGGACCAGGCGGTGCACGCCACCGGCATGCGCCTGTCGCGGGGCGAGGATGGCCGGCTCGGCTTCGAGCGCACCTTCAAGTTCGAGTATTCCTACGACGGCATGGACCGCCATGTCGGCCGCATGGTGCTGCGCGGCGACCAGCTGATCTCATTCACCGGCCCGGGCGCGGCGCGGATCAGCCAGATCCGCGCGGATGTGGACGATGCCGAGGATATGTAGGCGGTAGCGCCGGGCCATGCCCGGCGAGCGCAGCGGCAACCGTGTGCCGACCAACGGTCGGCACCCAACATTGCTTGAGAGTGTGCCGACCAACGGTCGGCACCTACCGTTATTTCACAACGCGCAGCGTGGGGCGGCCCTTCGGTGGCGGCCGGTCGTCGGGCGGCGTGTCATCCGAGGGTGTGTCGCCGTCGTGCATCAGCTCGTCACCAGTCGATGCCGGCTCGGTGCCCGGGATGTCATCCGGCAATGCCATGCCCTGCCCGGTTTCGCGCGCGTACACGGCCAGCACGGCGCTGATCGGCACCTGCACCGGATAGCTGGTACCGGAGAAGCGCGCCGAGAAGCTCACCATCTCGTTGTTGATCATCAGCTGCACCACCGCCCGTTCGGCGATGTTGAGCACCACCCGGCCATCCTTCACCGCCGAAGGCGGGACGTGGACGCCGGGAACACCAGCGTCGACCAGGATATGCGGGGTCAGCTGGTTGTCGTTGATCCATTCCACCAGCGCCCGCAGCAGGTACGGGCGGTGGCTGGTCATGTGGAAGAAGTCGTCGGTCATGCGTGAAGTGTACGCGCCCGACGCCCCTGCCGGGCGGATCGCCTGCACGCCGGTGGGCATGCAGACGGGATGCGGCCTCCGGATTCAGCCCGGCAGGTCGCGCAGCTTCTTTTCCTGTTCGGTCAGGCTGCGGGCGAAACCGGGGTGACGGAAGATGCGGTTGCCGTAGTCCTCGATGGCCTTGCCATCCTTGGGCAGCGGCACATCCAGCGACTGCAGGCGCCAGATGATCGGTGCCATGGCGCAGTCGGCCAGGCTCATTTCCGGGTTGAGGAAGAACTTGCTGGCCTTGAACAGCGGCAGCGAGGCGGTCAGCAGTTCCTTCAACCGCTTGCGCCCGGCCTCGGCCTGGGTCTTGTTGCCCAGCTGGATGGCCTGTACCTGAGGCACCCAATCGTGCTCGATGCGCAGCATCGCCAGGCGGATGCGCGCACGCGAGAGCGGATCGACCGGCATCAGCGGTGGATGCGGGTAGCGCTCGTCCAGGTACTCGCTGACCACCGAGGCGGCGTACAGCACCAGCTCACGCTCGACCAGGGTCGGCACCGAGTGGTAGGGGTTGAGGTCGATCAGATCTTCAGGCGGGTTCTGCGGATCGACGGGAACGGAGTCATAGGTGACCCCCTTGGCCGCCAGGACCAGGCGGACCCGGTGGCACAGGACATCATCGTTCGAGGAAAACAGCGTCAGTGTATTGCGCATGCGTACGCTCGCCGCCATCAAAGGCTCTCCCACGACAGGAGACCGCCTGCCGCATCGGCGCCGCCAGCACCGTGCTGGCGGTCGACTCCTCCCCGAGTGTGCAACCGGCCATCACAAAAGCCAATAGCCTTTGCGCATGGCCGGCAGCAGAATCAGTGCACGTCCTTCCAGTATTCCTTTTTCAGCAGGTACAGCAGGAACGTCAGCAGGGCCAGGAACAGGATCACCCAAACGCCCAGCTGCTGGCGCTTCAATGCGGCCGGCTCACCGGCATATTCAAGGAAGTTGGTGATGTCCCGCACGGCCTGGTCGTACTGCCCGGCATCAACACTGCCCGGTGTTTCGATGCGCAGGCCGGTGACCGGCGGATCCATCCCCGGCGCTTCGGCCTTGCCATGCACGGCGTGCTGCAGGCCCTGCATCTCCCACAGCGGGTTGGGCATGGATGCATTGGCGAACAGCGCATTGTTCCAGCCCAGCGGGCGACTGCTGTCCAGGTAGAACGACTTGAGGTAGGTGTAGACCCAGTCGCTGCCGCGCACCCGCGAAATGAGGCTGAGATCCGGCGGCATCTTGCCGAACCATTTCTCCGCCTGTTCCTTGGGCATCGCCACTGGAACCGGATCACCGATGGCCGAGCCGGTGAAGTTGAGGTTGGCCATCACCTCTTCCTCGCTCAGGCCCAGGTCCTGCGCCATGCGCGAATAACGCAGGTACTTCAGCGCATGGCAGCCGGAGCAATAGTTCATGTACAGCTGCGCGCCACGCTGCAGTGATGCGCGGTCACCGAGGTCGTTGCCGGCCTGCAGCAGTTTGGTGCCACCTTCGGCGGCGGAAGCCAGGAAAGTGCCCAGCATCAGGGTGGCTGTCAGGGCCAGCCGGACCATCCAGCGGTCAGTCATGGGTGGTCACCCTCTCCGGTACCGGCTTGGTCCTGTCCAACCTTGTCCATAGCGGCATGGTGATGAAGAATGCAAAGTACAGGAAGGTCAGCACCCGCCCGATGTAGGTCTCGTGCACGTCGGTGCCCGGACCGGAACCGATCACGCCCAGCCAGACGAAGCACACCGCCAGCACGCCCAGCATCACCTTCGAGATCCAGCCGCGGTAGCGCACCGACTTCACCTTCGCCTTGTCCAGCCATGGCACCAGGAACAGGATCGCGATGGCCGAGAACATCACCAGTACACCGCCCAGCTTGTTCGGCACCACGCGCAACATCGCGTAGTACGGCGTGTAGTACCAGACCGGCTTGATGTGCTCCGGGGTCACCAGGCGGTTGGCCTCGGTGAAGTTGTCGTGCTCCAGGAACAGGCCACCGAAACCGGGCGCGAAGAAGATGATGAAGGCGGCGATGATCAGCAGGAAGCCGGCCCCCACACCGTCCTTGAGCGTGTAGTAGGGGTGGAACGGGATGCCGTCGGCCGGCGCGTTCGGCGACCAGCGGTTGCCCTTCGGCCCCTTCTTGATCTCCACGCCATCGGGATTGTTCGAACCCACTTCGTGCAGCGCGCCCAAGTGCAGTACCACCAGCAGCAACAGCACCAGCGGCAGCGCGATGACGTGCAGGGCGAAGAAACGGTTGAGCGTTGCATCGCTGGGCAGGTAATCACCCATGATCCATTCGGTCAGGCCGTTGCCGATCACCGGTATCGCGCCGAACAGCGAGATGATCACCTTGGCGCCCCAGAACGACATCTGGCCCCACGGCAGCACGTAGCCCATGAAGGCTTCGGCCATCAGCACCAGGTAGATAAGCATGCCGAGGATCCACACCAGCTCGCGCGGCTTCTGGTAACTGCCGTACAGCAGACCACGGAACATGTGCAGGTAGACCACGATGAAGAACAGCGAGGCCCCGGTGGAGTGCATGTAGCGGATCAGCCAGCCCCACTCCACGTCCCGCATGATGTATTCGATGGAACCGAACGCCTCGGCGGCGTTGGTCTTGTAGTGCATCGTCAGGAAGATGCCGGTGACGATCTGGTTGACCAGCATAGTAGTTCTGGAAGCCCAGCCAGTACTGC
>NZ_JBNNHG010000173.1:0-7399 GCF_050268705.1 Stenotrophomonas sp. NPDC077659
GTTGGTGTGTTCGTCGCTCGGGCCGATGCAGGTCTGCAGGATCGGGTTGCGGCGGGGTTGACCTGGATGATTTCCTTGGCGGTTTCTGCCATTCGGGTTCCGTTGTCTGGTAGCGGTCCAGTCCGGCGCAGCCCTCTGCGGGAGGGGGTCGTGCCGGAACCTCGATTCAACCTGTGGATACTACCACAACAGGCCGTTTTCCGCCTCCCTTTGCGGGGATTTTACCGGCACAAATCAGGAACTTAGGGGTCCATGCCGCCCCTGTAAAGCCGAGCCTATGCTCGGCTGCGGCGGATTCCCCGGCTGAGCCGAGCGTCGGCTCGGCTCTACAGGCATCGGACTCCGCTGCGTCAACCGCCGAAGGCGGCGCGCATGTTCTCCGGGGTCGGGTTCAGGATCACCCCGCGCTCGGTCACGATGGCGTCGATCAGCTCGCCCGGGGTGACGTCGAACACCGGGTTCCAGGCGGCGATGCCTTCGGCCACGGTGCGGGTGCCGCCCACGCCGTACAGTTCACCAGGGTCTCGCTGCTCGATCTCGATCTGGCTGCCATCCACGGTGTCCATGTCCACCGTCGAGGACGGCGCCACGACCATGAACTTCACCCCGTGGTGGCGGGCGGCGATCGCCAGCTGGTAGGTGCCGATCTTGTTGGCGGTATCGCCGTTGGCGCAGATGCGGTCGGCACCCACGATCACCCACTGCACCGCGCCGGTCTTCATCAGGTGCGAAGCGGCCGAATCGGCGATCAGGGTGGCATCGATGCCGTCCTGCTGCAGCTCCCACACGGTCAGGCGCGCGCCCTGCAGCCACGGCCGGGTCTCGCCGGCAAACACGCGGGCGATGCGGTGCTGGGCCATGCCGGCGCGGATCACGCCCAGCGCGGTACCGAAGCCGGCCGTAGCCAGCGAACCGGTATTGCAATGGGTCAGCACACCACTGCCGGCATCGATCAGGCCTGCCCCCAGTGCGCCCATGTGGCGATTGGCGGCCAGGTCTTCCTCGGCGATGGCCTGCGCTTCGGCTTCCAGCAGCACCTTCCAGTCGGCACCGGCGGCGGCCAGGCAACGGCGCATGCGGGCCAGCGCCCAGGCCAGGTTCACCGCGGTCGGGCGCGAGGCGTTCAGCCGTTGCAGGGCCGGTTCGAGCTGCTGCAGGGCGTGCGCGCCATCGGTGGCCTGGACCTCGCGCGCAGCCAGCACCACGCCCCAGGCAGCGGCGATGCCGATGGCCGGCGCACCGCGCACGGTCAGCGCGTGGATGGCCGCGGCGACGTCGTCGCTGTCAGTGCAGACCACGTGCTCAACCACGAACGGCAGCTTGCGCTGGTCGAGCAGTTGCAGGGCATCGCCGGTCCACAGGATCGGGCGGATGTGGTCGTAGCGGGCGTAATCGAGGTCGGTGGCAGTGTTCATGGGCCCATTGTAGGGCCACGCCCGGCGCGGTTGGAGCCCGCGCAGGCTCAGTTCACCGAGAATTCGGCCCTGCAGCCGCCATCCACCCAGATGCCATTGCGGCTCCAGCCCCAGGTCCTGCCTTCCTCGCAGGGCGTGCCGGACAGCTGGTGGATCACCCGGGCCTCGACCGAAATGCTGGCGCCGCAGAAACGCCGCCGCTTGGATTTGGATTCGCAGGTGACTTTGCGCGCCACGTCGACGAAGCGACCCTCGTCATCGGCCACCTCGAAATCACCCTGGCAACCACGGCTGGTCCAGACTTCATTGCGCTTGTAGCCCCAGCCCTGCCCTTCGCGGCACGGCAGTACCGAGAGCTGGCGCAGCAGACGCACCGGTGCGCCATCCAGCCGCACCGGGCAGCTCTGCGGGCGGCCGTTGGATTCGCAGCGCACCACGCGGCGCACCAGGCGCTTGCTTCTGCCATCGCCTGCCGTAGCACCGGCCACACCCTGCGCGGCACGCGCACGGAATTCGGCTCGGCAGCCCAGGGTCACCCACACGCCACTGCGGTCGGTCCCCCACTCACTGCCACGGATGCAAGTGTTGCTGGACAACTGGCGCACCAGATCGACACCGTTGCTGACGTCCAGATCGCAATGCACCCACCCCATGTCGCGCGATTCGCAGGTCACCACCTCGCCCTCGTAGCCGGCCTGCTGGGCCGACGCCGACGACGGCAGCACGCCGCCCCATATCGCCATGGAGTACATCGGTGCCGCGACGACCGCAAACCACTTGACCAAAGCATTCCCCAACGGAGCGGATGAACCACGATGCCAGTGTCCTGCATCCGGCGTGATAAGACCATCATCGCGCTTGCTGAATCAAGCGCGAAATCCGCCGTTTTTGTTCAGGCGCAGTGAGCACCGTGTCGTTCAGGCATGTGCGAAATCGAACGCCAGCACATCGGCAATGCGTGGCGTGCGGTTGATCGCCATCAGCAGCCTGTCCACGCCCACGGCCACGCCCGCGCAGGCCGGCATCGCCGGCAATGCGGACAGCAATGCCTCATCCAGCGCGGGCTGAACCTGGCCGCGCTCGTGCCGGCGCTGCTGGTCATGTTCGAAGCGCGCACGCTGCTCGCCTGCATCGTTCAGTTCGTGATAGCCATTGGCCAGTTCGACCGCGCCCAGATACAACTCGAACCGTTCGGCCAGCGGCGGCGTGCCGGGGCGGATGCGTGCCAACGCGGCCTGGCTGGCCGGCCAGTCATGCACCACGGTCATCACCGCGTCATCGAAATGCGGTTGGATGCGATGGGTCATCAGCAGGTCGAGCCAATCGTCACGGGTCAGGCCTGCCGGATCGATGTGCACGTCACCCAGCGCCGCGCGCAGCGCACCTTCGTCCACGTCGAACGGATCGACACCGGCATGCTGCTGGAACAGTTCGCGATAGCTCAGAACGCGCAACGTCGCCGCGCGCCCGACCATGGCCAGCGCCTGCCGGACCAGTTCAGCCGTTTCCTGCATCAGGCGATGGTGGTCCCAGCCCACGCGGTACCATTCCAGCAGGGTGAATTCGGGATTGTGGCGGCCACCGGCCTCGCCATTGCGGAATACCCGGCCCAGCTCATAACAATCGCCCACACCCGCAGCCAGCAGGCGCTTGAGTGGGAATTCCGGCGACGTGCGCAGCCAGCGGCGGCGACCACCGGCATCGACATGGCCACTGAAATCGGTATGGAAGCTGTCGATGTTCGGCTCGGTGTTGCCGGCCACGGACAGGATCGGCGTTTCCACTTCCAGCACATCGCGTTCGGCGAAGAAGCGGCGCATCAGCGCGTTCAGCGCCGCACGCTGCTGCAGCGTGCGCAGCAGGGCCTCGCTCACAGAATCCCCTCCGGGCGCGGGTGGTCCAGCGGCAGGGTCAGCAGATCACGCGTGTCATCAATGTAGCCGCTGGCCAGGTACAGGCGACGGGCCAGTTCATTGTGATGGTTCACTTCCAGCCGCAGGCGGCTGACACCGCGCCCGCGCGCACGCTGCTCACAGATGGCCAGCGCCTGCTTGCCACGCCCACGGCCGCGCGCGCGGTGCGCCAGGTACAGCTCGTCCAGCAACATGAAATGGCCGCCCTGCTCAAGGCTGAAGCCAGTGGCGATGACCGCATAGCCGCACACCTGCGCCGCTTCGTCCAGCCACAGCAGCACCTCGCCATTGCGGGGGTCGGCCAGCAGCGCATCAACGCCACGGCGCACGCGCGCTTCATCGAACGCGATCTTGTCTTCGGCGTAGAACTCACGTATCAACGCGATCAGCATTTCCTCGTCGGCACGCATGGCGAGGCGGAAATCCAGCGGGGCGGTCTGCATCGGGTGTCCTCTTGTATTCCTGGCCGGGCGCGGAGGGTGCCCAGCGTTATCGTTACTCGTGCTGTGCCAGCCAGGCCAGCAGGCGTTCTTCGTCCCACACCGGCACACCCAGCGACTGCGCCTTGTCCAGCTTGGAGCCGGCTTCGGTGCCTGCCACCACGAAGCTGGTCTTCTTGGACACACTGCCGGACACCTTGGCCCCCAGCGCTTCCAGACGCTCCTTGGCGGCATCACGGGTGAGCTGGGCCAGCGTGCCGGTCAGCACCACGGTCTGTCCGTCCAGCGGACCGGCCACCACCTCGGCCATCGCCGGCGCTGTGGCCAGGATGTGCTGCATCTCGGTTTCCGCCGCCAGCAGCAGCGCGCCATGGCCATCGCTGTCCAGCCACTCGGCGACCCCACGTGCGGTGTCATCCGGCAGGCCGGCGTTGACGAACTGGCCATGCTCGGCATCGAGCACCGCCTGTGCACTGGGCAGCACCGCCACCAGCTTCTCGGCACGCAGGCGGGTGATGCCGGGAATCTCGGCCTCGACCAGCAGCTGCGCCAGGTCCAGGCCCTCGCGCAGCTTTGCACTTGGCGGGTGGGCATCACGGATGCGGACCTGGCCGACCTGCAGCAGCGCGTCGATGGCCTGCTGGTTACCTTGCTGCTCGAAGAAATGACCCAACGAGCGTGCGACTTCGCCACCGATGTCCGGCACCCGCTTGAACAGCGGCCACGGCAGGCGGCGGATCAGCGCCAGATCGCCAAACCACAGCGCCAGTGCCTTGGCCGTGCTTTCGCCCACGTGCTCGATGCCCAGCGCGAACAGCAGGCGTTCCAGGCTGGCATCGCGGCTTGCATCGATGGCGGCAATCAGGTTGTCGGCCCACTTGGTCGCGATCTTCTTCGTGTTCCATTCGAACGCGACGGGCTGCACCAGCGCCTGCGTGCGCCAAGCCGGGTTCTGCCCATCAAGCTTGAGGACCGCCTTGAGCACCTCGCCACTGCCTTCGGCCGGCAGGTGCGGCTTCAGGTTGTTGGCCAGCGCCGAGGGGTCTTCGGCATCCAGCACCAGCTTCAGGTGCAGCAGCTGGTCACGGCTGAGGCGGTACAGATCGGCCACGCTCTTGACGATGCCGGCGTCGACAAGGGTTTCGATGTACTTGTCACCCAGGCCATCGATGTCCATCGCGCGGCGTGAAGCGAAGTGCGCAATGGCTTCCTTGCGCTGCGCCGGGCAGGACAGCTCGCCCGAACAACGCCACGCCGCCGCCCCCTCCTCACGCACGATCTCCGAGCCACAGACCGGGCAACGCGCAGGCATCTGCCACGGCATGGTGCCCTGCGGGCGGCGGTCAGGAATGACACTGACTACTTCGGGAATGACATCGCCGGCGCGACGCACGATCACGCTGTCGCCCACGCGCACGTCCAAGCGTGCGATCTGGTCGGCGTTGTGCAGGGTGGCGTTGGACACGATCACACCGGCCACCGCCACGGGTGCCAGGCGCGCGACCGGCGTTGCGGCGCCGGTGCGGCCGATCTGGATCTCGATGGCCTCCACGGTGGTGCTCTGTTCCTGTGCCGGGAACTTGTGCGCGATGGCCCAGCGCGGTGCGCGCGAAACAAAACCCATCGCCAGCTGGCCGGCGCGGTCATCCAGCTTGTAGACCACGCCATCGATATCGAACGGCAGGCCGTCGCGGCGCTCGCCGATATCACGGTAATAGCCCAGCAGGCCGTCAGTGCCGTCCACCACCTGGCACAGCGCGCTTACCGGAAAGCCCCATGCGCCCAACTGCGCCAGCGTGCCCGAATGGGTATCGGGCAGTTCGCCGCCCTGCACTTCGCCGGTGCCGTAGGCAAAGAAGCTGAGCCTGCGCTGCGCACTGATCTTCGCATCGAGCTGGCGCAGCGAACCGGCTGCGGCATTGCGTGGGTTGGCCAGCACCTTGCCGCCATGCAGGCGCGCCCGTTCGTTGTAGGCCTCGAAATCGGCACGGGCCATGTAGACCTCGCCGCGCACTTCCAGCACATCCGGCCAATCCTGCCCGTGCAGGCGGTTGGGAATGTCGGCGATCTCGCGCAGGTTGGCGGTCACGTCCTCGCCGGTGCTGCCGTCGCCACGGGTGGCGCCCAAGACGAACCTGCCATCTTCATAGCGCAGGCTGATGGCCAGGCCGTCCATCTTCGGTTCGGCCGAGAACTGCAGGCTGCGGCGACCGAGGCGCTCGTCGATGCGACGCACGAAGTCGGCCACTTCCTCATCGCTGAAGGCATTGGACAGCGACAGCATCGGCACTGCATGGCGCACTTCGGCGAAGCGGCCGGACGGGCGCGCGCCCACCTGCTGGGTCGGGCTGCCAGCGCGGGCCAGTTCCGGGTGTTCGCGTTCCAGCGCTTCCAGCTCGCGCACCAGCCGGTCGTAGTCGACGTCGGGGATCTCCGGCGCATCCAGCTCGTGGTAGGCGCGGTTGGCCTGGGCGATCTGCCGGCGAAGGTCTTCGGCGCGTTCGGCGGGGCGGGGGCTCATCGGGATCCGGTGCTTCTGGGATGGCCGGGGATTCTACCGCGCCCGGGTGTCAGGCCTCGTAATGCCCCGGCGTACCGATGCAACCCATCCACGCATGGCGTGGATCTACTGCGGTGACGGCCGATGTGGCGGGTGCCGACCGTTGGTCGGCACATCAGCATTTACCAACGCGGGGTCTTGGTCAGCGGCGGCGCCTGGTGCTGGCGGTCATAGGCACGCAGCTCATCGCGGATGTGGGCGATGCGCTGGCGACCCAGAGCGTTGCGGCTGTCATCGAGCACCACGCCATCAAGCAGTTCGGCCATGCGCTGCACTGTCGGCAGCATCTTTTCCCATGCATCCAGCGCGGTCAGCGGCGCCGGCAGGGTCAGGAAGAAGGCAATGGCCGGGGTTTCCATCGCACGGATGTTGGCCATGTCGAAGCTGCCCGGCTTCATGATGCTGGCCATCGAGAAGATCGGGCCGCGCTCGGGATGGCCTTCCACCAGGCGGTGGAACACGTTCATATGGCCGAACACCAGGCCGGTCTTCTCGGCCGCCACCACGATGTCCTCGCCACGCAGCTGCTCACCGGCGCGGGCGGCCACGAACAGCGAGACGATCTTGTCGAAGTCCTGGGTCGCGCGCTTGCCCAGATCGCTGCTGCCCGGGTCGGTATCGGCCAGGCCCAGCTCGGCCTGCTGGCCTTCGTCGCCCAGGCCCGGCTCGCTGCGGGTCTCGGCCAGGGCCACGCCGTCTTCGCCCAGCACCGGCTCGCGGCGCTCGCCGCTGGTGGGTTCGGCGTTTTCCACGCGACGCCCCTGCGGCTTCTTTTTCGGACGGCCAAACAGGAAGATCGCGGCAACCAGCAGCAGGCCGGCGGCCAGGATGCCGATGCGCAACAGTGCCGTGTCGGTCATTCGTCAGGTACTCCGGCTAGTTCATTCAGGTAACTAGAATGGCACGTCAGGCCGCGCCCGCCAATCGCGCGGCTTCTTCCAGGTCCACGCTGACCAGGCGGCTGACGCCCGGTTCGCGCATGGTGACGCCTGACAGCTGGTGGGCCGCCTCCATCGCTGTTCGGTCACGATCACCGACACGTCGTGCTCGGTGTGGTCGACGTGGCTGGCC
>NZ_JBNNHG010000174.1:0-7333 GCF_050268705.1 Stenotrophomonas sp. NPDC077659
GCCGGCCTGGCGCAGGTGGTTTCCATTGATGATGATGCATCCTGGGGCCTGAGCTGCACGTGAACGGGGATGATCCCGAAGCGGTTGTGTTCGCTGCGCAGCTGGCCTTCGAGTTCCGCCAGAAGTTCGCCAAGGACGTGGTCATCGACCTGATGTGCTACCGCCGTTGGGGCCACAACGAAGCCGACGAACCGGCGATCACCCAGCCGCTGATGTACCAGGTGATCCGCAAGCACCCGACCACCCGCGAGCTGTACGCCGAGCAGCTGGAAAAGGCAGGCGTGATCGCCGCCGGCGCCGGCAAGGCGATGGTCGATGCCTACCGCGACAAGCTCGACGGTGGCGAAGTGACCACCGAACTGGCCAAGGTCGAGAAGACTCCGCCGACCAGCCCGCTGTTCGTCGATTGGCCGAAGCTGCTGGAAGGCAAGCTGTCCGATGAGATCTCCACCAAGGTGGGCATGGACAAGCTGGTCGAGCTGGCCACGCTGATCAACACCGTGCCGGAAGAAGTGCAGCTGCACTCGCGCGTGGCCAAGGTCTACGACGACCGTCGCAGGATGGCCGCTGGCGAGATCCCGGGCGACTGGGGCTTTGCCGAGAACCTGGCCTACGCCACCCTGCTCGACGAAGGCCATGCACTGCGCCTGGTCGGCCAGGACGTGGGCCGCGGCACCTTCACCCACCGTCACGCGATCCTGCACGACCAGAAGACCGACAACTACTACATGCCGCTGCGGCAGTTGGTGGATTCGCCGGAGAAGGCCACCGTCATCGATTCGCTGCTGAGCGAAGAAGCGGTGATGGCCTACGAGTACGGCTTCTCGACCACCGATCCCAACACCCTGTGCATCTGGGAAGGCCAGTTCGGCGACTTCGCCAACGGCGCCCAGGTGGTGATCGACCAGTTCATCGCCGCCGGTGAAGCCAAGTGGGGCCGCATTTCCGGCCTGACCCTGCTGCTGCCGCACGGTTATGAAGGGCAAGGCCCGGAACACAGCTCGGCGCGCCTGGAGCGCTTCCTGCAGCTGTGTGCACTGGAAAACATGCTCGTCGTGGTGCCGTCCACACCTGCACAGGCCTTCCACATGCTGCGCCGCCAGCTTCACCTGACCACCCGCAAGCCGCTGGTGGTGATGTCGCCCAAGTCGCTGCTGCGCCACAAGCTGGCCGTGTCGACCCTGGACGAACTGGCAAACGGCGAGTTCCAGCACCTGATCGGCGACGCCAATGCCGATGCCAGGAAGGTCAAGCGCGTGGTGCTGTGCTCGGGCAAGGTCTACTACGACCTGCTGGAAGACCAGACCAAGCGTGGCCAGGACGACGTGGCGATCATCCGCGTGGAGCAGCTGTATCCGTTCCCGCGTGCGCTGCTGGCTGCCGAACTGAAGAAGTACGGCAAGGCCACCGACGTGGTGTGGACGCAGGAAGAACCGCAGAACCAGGGGGCGTGGTACCAGATCCGCCACCACCTGCAGTTCTGCCTGGCCGATGGCCAGAACCTGCACTACGCCGGTCGCGCACGTTCGGCTTCGCCGGCTGCCGGTCACATGGCTGACCACGTCCGCGAACAGCAGCAGCTGGTCGCCGATGCACTGGTCAACCCGTTCAACGACACGTTCGCTGAATAATCCTCCCCCTATTTAGAAGACAAACCAGGAAGCTCCCGCAATGGCCACCGAAGTCAAAGCCCCGGTACTGCCCGAATCCGTCGCCGACGGCATCCGGGCTGCTGTTCGCCGGCGTCGGTGCGGTGCTGGTGCTGGCCACGCTGGTGGCCGAAACGCTGCGCTGGCGTCAGCGCGGCAGGCCCAGCGCGGTGATCGCCAACCTGGTGTCGCGCATCCGCGCGTGGTGGGTGATGGCGATCGTGGTCGGGCTGGCGCTGTTCTTTGGCCGTGCCGGTGTGATCGTGCTGTTCGCGATCATTTCTTTGTTCGCGCTGCGCGAGTTCATCACCCTGGCGCCCACGCGCTCGGGCGATTACTACGCACTGCTGGCCGCGTTCTACATCGTGCTGCCGTGGCAGTACTACCTGGTGTGGATCGACTGGTACGGCATGTACACGCTGCTGATTCCGGTCTACGCGTTCCTGTTCCTGCCGATCCTGTCGACCATCGGTGGCGACACCACGCATTACCTGGAACGCACGGCCAAGGTGCAGTGGGGCCTGATGATCTGCGTGTTCTGCATTTCGCACGTGCCTTTGCTGCTGAATCTGCGCGTGCCCGGCCACGATCCGGCGCGCAACGTACTGCTGTTCGCGTTCCTGGTGATCGTGGTGCAGTCCTCGGACGTGCTGCAGTACATCTGGGGCAAGCTGCTGGGCAAGCGCCTGATCGCGCCGAAGCTGTCGCCGTCGAAGACGGTGGAAGGATTCGTCGGCGGCGTACTCAGTGCCAGCGTGTTGGGGGCGGCGCTGTGGTGGATCACCCCGTTCACGCCGCTGCAGGCATTCGGGTTGTCGCTGCTGATCAACCTGATGGGGTTCTGGGGCGGCCTGGTGATGTCGGCCATCAAGCGCGACCGCGGGATCAAGGACTGGGGGCACATGATCGAGGGCCATGGTGGCATGCTCGACCGGCTCGATTCTGTGTGCTTCGCCGCGCCGGTGTTCTTCCATGTGGTGCGGTATTACTGGAAGGCGGGCGGGGGCGGGTAATTCCGCTGGGCGTTCATCCACGCATGGCGTGGATCTACGGCGCGTGACCGGCCGATGCAATGGTAGTGCCGGCCGCCGGCCGGCAGTTGCCGGCCAGCGGCCGGCACTACCACTGCGGTGCGCTTATGCGCTGATGCCGTATTCCTTCAGCTTCTTGCGCAGGGTGGCGCGGTGGATGCCCAGCATCGCCGCGGCGCGGCTCTGGTTGCCTTCGCAGTGGTTGAGCACTTCCACGAACAACGGAATTTCCATCTCGCGCAGCACGATCTCGTAGACATCGTCCGCGTCGCAGCCATCGAGGTCGCGCAGGTAGCGGCGCACGGACTGGGCGACGTGCTCGCGCAGCGGTGGCCGGGCAGCGCCACGACTGTTGTCAGGACGAGAAAGGACAGCGTTCAAGGGGATTCCCGATTCGGTGGCCCGTGCGCGCGGAGCGCGCGGCCGGACGAGGTGGTGGCGGTCAGTCTAGCGCGAGCGTGCCCGCCCTGCCACGGCTGGACGCCATCGACCCTTTCACAGGAATTCGAAGGTGAATGCGACCGTGGCTGCGGCCGGCTCCTGCACGCGGAAGGCGATGCGTGCGCTCTGGCCCGGTTCCAGCAGGGCCGCGCCCGGGTTCTCGCCCAGGTACTGCGCAGGCGGGAACACACCGGTGCCGATCACCCGACCATCGGCATCGGCCAGCGACAGGCGCAGGTCGGGCCATGCCTGCGCCCAGCGCGCATCATTGCGGATGCTCGCCTGTACCTGCAGCACGCCCGCCTGGCCGGGCAACGGGCGGATCTCGCGGCTGGTCATGGTCAATGCCGTGGGTTCGCGCCATGCCGGCAGGCTGCAGCGCAGGACGCCGCACAGTGCGCTGAGCCATGGGCGATGGCCGGCGTCGGCTGCCAACCGCGTTCTGTCGGCCAGCACGCTCTGCAGCACCAGCAGCAGTGCCAGCGCGGCGACCACCGCCCAATGCCAGCGCGGTGCCGGCAGGGCACGCGGGCGCACGCCGAGGAAGCTGGGCGCATCGCTGGCCGGCGCGGTCGCGGGGGGCGCGTCGACGCTGGCGGAGGGTGCGATGACCGCGGCCTCAACCGGTTGCGGTTCCGGCAGGGCTGACATTTCCACCGCCGGTCCGGCCGGTAGGTCGAACGTTGCCGTCTCGTCGGTGGCTGCTGCTGCCGTGCCCTCAGCGGGGTCCTGCGCGTGTGCGGTCCCGGGCGCCGCATCGGCTCCCGGCGCGGGGCGCAGGAAGGTGGCAAGCGGACGACGCGGCGGGTTCGGCTCGGACATGCTCAGGGTGCAGGTTCGGATCCAGCGGTCATTCAACCACGATCAGGCGCGGCGTACGCCGGTGATGCGCATCCAGTCGCCATCCTGGGTGGCCTGCAGGTCATCGAACCACGCAGCGTAGCGTTGCAGCAGTTCGCCTTCCTGGCCATGCAGGATGCCCGACAGAGCGATGCGGCCACCGGCAGCGACACGTGCGGCCAGCAGTTCGGCCAGCGCATCCAGCGCCGAGGCCAGGATGTTGGCGACCACGATGGGGTAGGTGGCCACCGGTTCGTCCTGGGGCAGGTAGAGGTGCATGCGTGCCTGCTCGCCATTGCGCTCGGCATTGTCGGCGGTGGCCACCAGTGCCTGCGGGTCGTTGTCCACGCCGATGGCTTCGGCGGCGCCGAGCTTCAGCGCGGCCAGGGCGAGGATGCCCGAGCCACAGCCGAAGTCGAGCACGCGCTGGCCCTGCAGCAGGCCCTCCACGGCCAGCTGGTCCAGCCAGCGCAGGCACAGGGCGGTGGTCGGGTGGGTGCCAGAGCCGAAGGCCAGGCCCGGGTCCAGGCGCACCACGGCGGCATCGGCGGCCTGCGCGGCCTCGGGCAATTCATGGTTCCACGGCACGATCCAGGTACGGCTGCCGAAATCCATCGGCTGGAACTGGTCCAGCCAAGCGCGTTCCCAGTCTTCGTCCTCGACCGCGCGGAAGCTGCCGCCGGTCCAGTCCAGTCCAGGGTCGAAGGCCTCCAGCGCGGCCAGCAGCACCAAGGCATTGCTGTCGGCGGGGAACAGCGCGCTCAGCACCAGGGTGTCCCAAAGGGGGGTTTCGCCCACGCCTGGCTCGAGGATGGCCTGCTCGTTGCTGGTGTCGGCTTCTGCATCGAGCAGGGTGACCGCCAACGCGCCCACGTCCTCCAGCGCGTTTTCATAGCGGGGCTGGGTGGCTTCGGTGCAGCGCAGGGTCAGTTCCAGGAACGGCATGGCGGTGGGGGTAATCGCGGGAAAGGGGGCCATGCTAGACCATCCGGTCGTCTCCGTATGCCTTGAGATGCAGGGCGGGGCGGAACGAGATCGATTCAGACACGCCTCACAGGCCTTGCTAGACTTGGCCTCTTCCTGCCCGACGTGCCGTAATCGACCGCCGATGGCCCTCGCCCCGTCCCTGAAAACCTGGTTGCTCGTACTGCCCGCCGTGGCCGTGCTGGGCGTGGCCGGTTACCGGGCCAGCGGGCATGCCCGGGGTGCGCAGCTGGACGTGGGCGCGCCGCTGGCCGTATCGACGGCCCGCGTGGAGGAGGCGCTGCAACCGGTGATGCCTGAAGCGCTTGCCCGCCGTCTGGCCGGCTTCGAGCGCGGCACCGGGCTGCCCTCGGGCCTGCCGCTGGACCTGCGCGCTGACATCGAAGGCGAGACCGACCTGTTCGCGTATGCGCAGCGGCTGAAGGCACAGGCCGACCAGGGCAACCACGAAGCCCGCTGGATGCTCAGCCGTGTTTACGACTACTGCGCGCAGTACGCGCTTGATCCTGGCGGCTACCGGCTGGACAACAACGTGCTGGCCGGACTGGGCCTGAGCGCGGCACCGGCGATGGTGCAGGCGCGCGAACGCGTGGCGCAGCGCTGCGGCGGTTTCGTGCCGGGCGACAACCTGGGGCCGTCGCTGGTGTTCAACGAACGCCGCCGCGCCGCCCTGCAGGGCAACCTTGCCGCCGAAGCGGCGCTGTTTGCAGACGGTGAGCCGCTGCACAGCAATGACCAGTACCGCCGCGACCTGGTGGAACGCGTGCGCGCCTCGCGCGACCCGGAGGCCTACATGGCCCTGGCGCCGGGCATGGGCGTGCGTGCGGCCGGCGACAAGGCGCTGGTGAACATGGTGGCCGGTGAACAGCTCAGTGAGATGGCCTGGCGCGTCGCGGCCTGTCAGCTTGGCCTGCCATGCGGGGCCGACAGCGTGCTGATGAACAGCTACTGCGCCAACGGCGGCATCTGTTCGCAGGATGCGACGCAGGATTTCCAGGATTTCGTGTATGACGCTGCGGTATCGCGGCAAGGTGCGGGGAAGATGAACGAATGGATCAGGCAATTGATTGGAAAGAGGAACGGGCAATGAATTACCGTCGATTCCTGCACGGAGCCAAGTTCTGGTTCTGGGTGGCGTTGTTTGTCGCGTATTCGGCCGGCGCGGTTGGCCTGTTGATGATCGACACCTACGAAGATCGCTACCGGCACCTTTCCAAGGTTGAACTGACCACGGTGAAGGCGCAGGAAGACGTGCGCCGCGCCGGTGCCAGCCAGGTGGCGGCGGTGTATCGCGCGCAGAGTGGCGCACCGTTTGCCTCGTTGCCGGCGGGCAGCACCTTCCAGGTGGTCTGGCCTGATGGTTCGACCGAGACCATGGTGATCGTCGATCCAACCTCGCCCAACGGTGTGCGCCCGCTGGCCGACACGCAGATTCCTGCGGAAGTCGCCGGCAAGCGCTGACGCGCTTCTGTAGAGCCGAGCCCATGCTCGGCTGCTGTTCCCGGCAAGCCGAGCATGGGCTCGGCGCTACAGGAAAGAAAAAAGGGCGGGGAAGTCCCCGCCCTTTCCGTGTCCAGCCGCTGGTGTTGATCAGGTCAGCGCGATGGGCTTGTTCTTGCGTTCGGCCAAGCGCTTTTCCAGATAGTGGATGTTCTGCCCACCGGCCTGGAAGCCCTTGTCGCGCATGATGCGCTGCTGCAGGGCGACGTTGGTCTTGATGCCATCGACCACCATCTCGCTCAGCGCCACTCGCATGCGGGCGATGGCGGTTTCGCGGTCCGGGCCGTGCACGATCAGCTTGCCGATCATCGAGTCGTAGTTCGACGGCACGCGGTAGCCACTGTAGATGTGGGTGTCCACGCGCACGCCGGGTCCGCCCGGCGGATGGAAGCCGGTGATGGTGCCCGGGCTCGGCACGAAGGTTTCCGCATCTTCGGCGTTGATGCGGCATTCGATGGCATGGCCGGTCAGCACCACGTCACTCTGTTTGATCGACAGCTTCTGGCCAGCGGCGATCTTCAGCTGCTCGGCCACCAGGTCGATGCCGGTGACCATTTCGGTGACCGGATGTTCCACCTGGATGCGGGTGTTCATTTCGATGAAGTAGAAGCGGCCGTCTTCGTACAGGAACTCGAAGGTGCCGGCGCCGCGGTAGCCGATGCGTACGCAGGCTTCGGTGCACACCTTGCCGATCTGCTCGCGCTGTTCGGCGCTGATGCCCGGTGCCGGTGCTTCTTCCACCACCTTCTGGTGACGGCGCTGCATCGAGCAGTCGCGCTCACCCAGGTGGATGGCGTTGCCCTGGCCGTCGGCCAGCACCTGGATCTCCACGTGGCGCGGGCGCGGCCGAAGCCGTAGCCGTAGCCGTAGCCAACGCACGCGACTGCG